>NZ_RZQP01000107.1:0-20337 GCF_003998165.1 Mesorhizobium sp. M7A.F.Ca.US.007.01.2.1
CATCGTGCCGCCGAACTGCCTGTCTGGCTGCACAGATACAATTGGCATCGTCCACATGGCAGCCTAAAGTCAAAAACGCCTATCAGTCGCCTCGCCCTGATCGAGGACAACCTGTTGAAGCTCCACATCTAGGGCATGCGAAAATAGAAAATAACGGGCAAAAAGATGCGCCTTTTCCGACTCCGAGCCTAGATGGTTGAAAGCCTCGAAGTACTCCTTCGTCCGCTCGAGGAGATCTCCCGCATAAAGCGCCAACGGCTGTGACACGGTGACCCTCGGGCGCGCCTTGACCTTCGGCGTCTCAGGTCCACTCTTGGCCATCTCAGATTATCGGCTTAATTCCGGTGCCGGTATGCGACAAAGCCGAACAGAGTAGCCGCTGCGACGTTGAAGATTGCCCACAGCTCGCGCGGCAAATGAACCGGCATGAACGGGTTGAAGATCGCTGCCGCTCCAAACAGCGCCCAAGCCAGGGTGCGATTTTCAGGGCCTGATCGCCACACCATGGCTCCGCAGTAGATCCCGGCGAAAAAGACCACCACGCGGAGGAATTGGTAATAGCCGTACGGCCATGGCGCTACCGCCAGCAGCGAGGCAATAGCTACACAGATGCAGACCAACCGGACCGTTCCGGCCGGCGTCGAAAAGCATTATTTTCAGCAAACTTGATCCTCAAACGCCCAGCACGGTTGTTAGTGGAGTTTCGGCGCCCGCCATATATTTGAAAAGCCAGATTGCCCAAGTGATCGGCCAAATGAACGCCAACATCGCATCCAGGCTCAAGTTAATCAGGATTTTTACGACCACTGATGCATGGCCCTGCCATGTGTCGACGACATTCATCACGTAGGTGATCGGCCCGCCCAGCATGAAGAGGAGGCCCAGCGGAGCTGACATGATGTTCTTCAGCATGTTTGTGTCCCTCAGAAAGGCGTGACCTTCAGTGACAGTGATACGCGCCGGTCTTATGGTTGGTATGGCAACCGTTGGCATCAGTGCCGCCACTGTGTGCAAACGCGCCGGTCGCGCAAGCGATTATTGCAGCGGCCATAGCCGCGAGAAATGTTGTTTTCATTTTATTGCCCTCCCAAAGTATTTCAGACAGAGCACTATTGCCGGTCGGGCACAAGCTGCTCGTGGCACTGTGAACACAAATAGGATAGATGCTCCTCTGTGCAGGCCAAGATCGGGCGAGGAGAATACTTTGGATGGATTGCGATTGATGCACGTCCCGTTGGCGATCCTGCTGACATGGCCAAGGGTGGCGACGGCAAATGAATGCCTCTCGAAGTACACCAAGACCGACGTCTGCGCCTACGCAAAAAAAATGCAAACCGAAATGGCTCCAGCATTGCCCATGCTGATCAGTTCGAACATCTCCGTTCGGAGCATCATCGCAATCGGGCCAAGGATCGTTTTCAACGCCACCTGGGCTCAGACCGATGCGGAAGTAGACGCCAAATTGTTGGCTGCTGGCGTCTCGCGGCCGGTCTATGTCCAGAAGATCGATGAAATGACCAAAAACTATGTCTGTCGTGCGGAGGAACTATCTGCCTTCGTTCGCCTGGGCGGTGAGATCCAGTACACGTATACGACTGTGGATAATTTCCCAGTCGCGAACCCGCTCGTAGCACTCTGTCCTTAGAGCATCGCAGCACGGCTCATGACATGACTAGTCGCGGCCGATCAACCAGTTGATCAGCAGCCATGATCATTTGTTGGAACTCAATTGAGCCTGATCCGCACTAGCAAGTGGATAGAAGTGAATGTGCGGTTGCCCTTTAGCTCTACTATGCATAGAAACCACTCTGCCGGGGGGCGTAAAGTTGGGGTTGTGAGTGCGTGGGCTCTAAATTCGAAAAACTAAATAAGTTGCGTGACTCACTGCGAGAATCCAACCACGATTTTCGGGCGAGCACTCAGCTATTCAACAGCCTGGACCCTGCCAAGATCGACGGCGACCTGGATGTCATTAACCGCGGAAAGCAGCGCGGCGAGGTGAACCAACCCCCGAAAACGGCAAAGAATCTCGACGATGTCGAACATGCCATCGTGGAACGCGTTGAGGATGAGAAGAAGGCTGCGCATCACACTCTTGAGGACAACCTGCAACTCCTTGGAGGTCGTCTTGCCGGCCTCGATTTCGAGGAACAATTCGGTCTAATCCGTCAGACGAATGCCGCTAGCGTTTCGGACTTCAAAGCCTCGGTCGCCGTGGGCCTCGATGAACTTCACGGCCTGAGAAGGGCCCTGAACGACGCCGAAAAAGAGCATGCATGGTTTAAGGAGAAGCACGGTCTCGTTCGTGCCGCGCGTGTGCAGCACGGTGCCGCTCACATTTTCCGGCTATCGCTTCTGCTATTTCTGTTTCTGGTCGAGACAGCGATGAACGGCAACTTCCTGGCCAAGGGCAATGAGCAGGGATTTTTTGGTGGCATCCTTGAGGCTGCGGCATTCTCTTTCATCAACATCGGGGCGGCTTTGCTCCTGGCGGTTTTCTGCGCTCGTCTCGTCACCCATCGGTCGTTTTTCGTAAAATTCGTTGGGATCATTTCAATCCTTTTCTATATCGGCTTGGCGATTTCGATAAACTTGGCGCTAGCGCACTACCGTGAGGTCAGCGGCTCGCTCGCTGACGGCGCCGGCGCTGAGGTCATCCGTAATATGCTCGCCAATCCAGCGGGTCTCACGGACATCAAGTCCTGGTTGCTGTTTGCGATCGGCCTGATGTTTTCGCTTTTCGCTTTTATCGACGGCTGGTTCGTGCTCGACCCTTACCCAGGCTACACTGGCGTTGAAAATCGGCTCGTTCGACGGCGCGATGACTACATCGATCGAAAGAAGGAACTGATCGAAGAGCTGCAGGATGTCCGCGACGACCACAACGAAAAAGTGGAGGAAATCGTCAAGCAGCTTGGTAGTCGCCGGCGCGAGCACCGCGCGATTGTCGATCATCGATCGAGGCTTCTGGCTCTTTTTGCGCAGCATCAAGACCAATTGGAGCGAGCCTGCAATCAGCTTTTGTCGATGTATCGGGAAGCCAACATCCAGGCGAGGACCGAGCCGGCGCCCAAGCATTTCGGAACGCCCTACAAACTTGATCGCATCAAGCCATACGTCACCGGCGAGCGGGAGTGGAATGAGGGAGATGTTGGCGCATCAATTCGCCAGGCGCAGGAGGAACTCAACGAGCAGGTTCGTCTGATTGGTCAGGAATGCGAACGGGGAATTGAGCAGTACCGAGATCTTGATAAGCTTCACCCGGACAGCGTGAATGTCTAGGCGAACCCGCAGACGCAAGAAAGGCAATGCGGGTACCATTGCCGCGGCCATTGCCCTTGGTGTGCTATCCGTTGCGATGTTGGCCGGCTTCGGCTGGATGTGGACCAGGTCTGGCAATGGCCATATCGACGCCAACACGAATTGCCCATTGGACGGACCCTCCAGCCTGACCGCCGTCCTCATCGACGCCACTGATCCAATTTCGGCAACGACGATGGCTGATCTCAAGAACGAGTTCCGAAAGACCATTGGGCAGGTCGAGCCGGGTGGGTATGTGAGGATTTATACCCTGAGCTCGGCGCCTGGTGAGCTGACGGTGATGTTCGATGGATGCAATCCCGGTGATGGGTCGACCGTCGATAGTTGGACCAACAATCCTGCGCGGCGTCAAAAGAAGTGGGAAAACGCCTTCGGCGATCCTTTGAACAAACTTCCCGATGAAATCCCGAATGCGGCTTCCGCGAGCCAATCTCCGATCATGGCTGGAATTCAGAAAATCAAGCTGTCGCTCTTCGATAGCAGCTTGGCCAAACAGGGCAGTCCCAAGCGATTGGTGGTCGCCTCTGACATGATCGAGCATACGACGATTTACTCGCAGTACCGATCGGGACTGGATTACCAAAAATACCTCAACAGCGCCGCCGACCGCACATATGGGACGTCGCTGGATGGGGTGGGCATCACAATTCTTTATATCGATCGGGCAAAGAAGCCATTTCAGACCCTGGATCACGCGGAGTTCTGGACACATTGGGTCCAGAACCATCACGGCGAGTTCGAAAAGCTGGTTGGCTTGGATGGGTTAAACTGATGGCGAGAGCGCACGACAAACCTTTGCTGGATCATCCACGTCTGCCGGTCGTGGTTTTCGCGGCATTGACACTCGGCGGGTGTGTATTCATCGCCATTGCAAAACTCTCAGGCGTAAATCCGATCGTCGCGGCGGTAGCACCGGCCTGCCTGATGTTTTTCTATCTCGGGGTTTCGATCTTTGCTGGAAAGCTACAACTGCACGACGAGCAGACCGGCGATAACCTCTACTATATGGGCTTCCTGTTCACCCTGACGAGCCTTGGGGTCTCGCTGTTTCAGTTTGGAACGGAAGGCTCAACCGACACGATCGTCCAAAATTTTGGCATCGCGATCACGTCGACGATCACCGGTATTGCTCTGAGGGTTTTCTACAATCAGATGCGGCGCGATCCCGCGGACATTGAGCGAACGGCGAGGCACGAACTTGCCGACATGACACGGCGTGTAAGAGCCGAGATGGAAAGCGTAACCAGGGAGTTCGCCGACTTTCGTCGTGTCAGCCATCAAATGCTCGAAGAGGGCTTTGCAGAGATTGCCGAGCAAGCGGCACGCAATGGGGAGCACATTCGATCTGCCCTGGACAATATTGCCATGGAATCGATCAAGCCTGTCCAAGAGGCGTCTGCCAAGCTCAGTGACGCGTTGCAGCACAATTTCGGGCAAGTCGAAACCCAGTTTGCTTCGATAGCGAACCGCGTTGGAGCTGCAGCGGATTTGCTGGATAAAGCCAACAGCTCGATGTCCAACTCTGTTGGAAAGCTCGGTAATCAAGCCGACAATATGGCTGCCAAGCTGGAAAAGGTGGTTGTTCCTGATGAGGTGCTGAAGAACGATCTGGCGCCGATGGTCAAGCTCCTGGGTAATGCTGTCGCACAATATGCGATAAAAACCGAAACAGCCTCGCAAGAGCAGCAAACGCGGATGACCGGTCTTGCCGACGCAGTGATCAAGGTGGCGACTGGAGTGGAGAGAGCGGCAGCGGCCGCAGAAAAGACCGCAGAAACTGTCCAAGCGCAGCAGCGTTTGACTGAGGAGTTCATGGCTGTGATGCAGAAACACAGCAATGAAACACGCGGCCTCGTCGCAACCCTTACACAACATAGCCTCCCGGCCGTGCGCACTCCCCAGCCTCTGAGCAATGCGATAGCGAACGATGTCGAGCGAGTGGCGGCACCTTCCACTGTTGCCTCCCCTGTGGAGACGCCAATCAAGGTTTCGGATGACACGGAGGGCGACACCTTCCGATCGTTAAGCAGTCCGGCGGAGGTGGAGAAGGGTGAACCGCCAAAGAGAGCAAGTTGGTGGGGCAGGTGAGTGAGGTTAGCGGAACAGCCATTACGTTTGAGCGCAAGGGCTATGGCCGCGGCCTGATACTCGGCCTGACGATGGCTGAGACGATGCTGCTTCTCGTTTTCTGCCTTTTGCTTGCTGCAGGCGCGCTCATCGCCAAGACAAAGAAAGAGGCTGCGGCAGCGCAGAAGATTGCGCAGTCCCTCAATGAGAACGCTCGCAAGCTTGACGAGGAAAACAAGCGGTTGCTGGCTCAGCTGAATGCCATGGTCAAGCCTGCAAGTCGACGCAATGTACCAGATCAAGAATGGCGTGAATTGGTCCGGGCCAAAGAGGCCGCAGAGGCAATCAAAAAAGTGGGACTGACCCTTGAGGAAGCGGTGAAAAGCGCGCCGGCCGCCAAAGTCCTCTCTGACAACGACGTCGACGTTGATCAGGCCAAAGCCATGATCGAGAAGATGAAGGTTCTGCGCGAGCTCGGCTACGTTGGCACGGGCAAGACGTCCAAGGATCTTGCTGACGCACTGAAGAAGGCAAGGAACGAGGCCTCTGCTGACAAGCCACACGATTGGCCACCGATCATCAGTCTTAGCGAGCTCGATGGCTATAATTTCGATACTGGAAGTGCGGAGCTTTCCGGTGGCTTCAAAACGAAGTTGCGGCAGATGTCGAAGACCATTGCTGGAATTGCAACTTCCTATGGTGTGGACGTCATTGAGGTGATTGGCCACACGGACGAGCAGGCGATGTCCGGTGACTCATCGAATATGGACAGAGGCCTTCAGCCCGTACTGGCGCGCAAGATGGACATTGGCACACTCCATCCTGCCGACAATGCCGGGCTTGGATTAGCGCGAGCGATCTCCGTCACAGGCATCCTGCGCGATATGCCGGAACTGAAAGGCTTCACCATCCTGCCAATGTCCGGCGGCCAGTTGATATTGCCTGGCGACCGGCTCACCGACGGCGCACAGGCCGGCGACGTCAAGGCGAGGAGGCGAATTGAGATCAGGGTCAGGCAACGTTCGCGAGAGACAGATATTGGACTGGTTCCGGTACCAAAGTTGTGAGGCGAACTGCCCTTGGGTTTCGCTCACAGGGCTTGGGGGGGATTGCGGGGATGGGGTTTTACGTTCGAAAATCGATTAGTGCGGGACCTTTCCGCTTTAACTTCTCGTCTGGCGGGGTTGGCGCGTCCGTTGGCGTGCAAGGTCTTCGTATCGGGACTGGCCCACGAGGGCATTATATTCATGCAGGCGTCGGCGGTCTCTACTACCGAGGCACTTTGGGAAAGCGCAGCGCCAAGCAGACGCTGCAACTGTCTGAATTCCCATCTGGGCCAAAGCCCCATCCAACATCCTCACCCGTGGAATATGTCAGCGGTGGCGTCGTGATGAGAGAAATCGAGTCCGCCGATGTGATCGAGATGCGTGATGAGACATTTGCCAATGTGCTTGATGAAATCAATGCGAGGCAATCGCAGACGCGAATGTCGCTCATCCTGGCCGTGCTGTTTGGGATCGCCGGATTGATCGCAGGCGCAATGCTGGGAGGTGGGGTGGCGCTGATCGGTATTGCTGCCTTTTTGCCGGGCATGCTTATTGGCAACTGGTTGGACAGCTACCGCCGGGTGAGCGTGCTCTACTATGATTTGGAGCAGGACGCGGAGGCGGCCTACGGGCGACTTGTCGCCGCCTTTGACACGCTCACACGCTGCGCGGCGAGTTGGCATGTCGCGGCTGGTGGCAAGATAGAGGATCTGACGACTTGGAAGCGCAATGCGGGAGCCACGATGTTGGTCGATAAAAAGTCGACGACGCTCCAAGCTTCCTTGCCGACGGTTGTTCGCAGCAATGTCACACCACCGTCGATACACGTCGGCCGGCAAATCCTTTATTTCATGCCAGACATGATTTTGGTGAAGGACGGAAACCAGTACGGTGCCGTTGGGTATGGAGACCTCAGGACGCAATTTGCCCCCAGCAATTTTATTGAGACCGGCAAAGTTCCATCTGATGCTGAGATCGTGAGCTATACCTGGGCTCATCCCAATAAGAATGGCGGACCCGACAAACGCTTCAGAGATAATCGGCAGATCCCTGTCTGTCGCTACGAAGCCTTGCGGTTTTCTAGCCCATCCGGGCTCAACGAGCTGGTGGAATTTTCCAAGACAAACGTCAGCCAGCCCTTTTGCCAGGCTCTATTGGCACTCGCGCAAATGCACCGAAACGCTGGTGGCCAGTCCGGCTTGCTGAAAGCGCGCTAAGGAATTGGCTTGGTCAGCAAATGCCTTCGCACGGAATTCCGTCGCCGTCCCGGTCCAATTTGGGTCCCCAGCTACAGTTATTGAGATACCAGCGCGCCTCATCGCATGAGGAGATTTGCTTACAATAGCGACGCGGTTGACACGAATAGCTCTGAGCTATTTGGCGACGGCCTGTAAGGCCGTAGGATGTGTCATTACCGGGTTTATTGTTGGCTGCATGTGTTGCTCGCCAATCCCAAGGGGCTGTGAAAGTGCCAACCCAGATGCCAATCTTGGCCCTTTGGGCATCTGCCTGTTGTGACGCGTAACTACCATGGCTGTATCGAGGCCAATCCAGGGCATAACCCTGTTCGACCATCCAAGACGCAATGCTAGCACCGTCCGCCCGCTGACAATCACCAACGAAGCGGTTGTAACGATCCCACGAAACAAAGTTGCACTGGATGGGTCGGGATTGACTGAGGAAGATGTCCAGTGCTTCTGCGGATTTGCGGCCGCATGGGTATTCTTGCCCGCTTGCGTCGCTGCAGTTTTGGCTGCTTTCAGGTGCGTCGATGCCATTGAAACGAATACGCTGTCCGTGGATCTCGATCGTGTCCCCGTCAACGATGGACGCTACGCCGACGATAGGCTTCGGTTTTGACCCGAGTGCGCTTGCTGTATTGGGTCCCGCGATCTGGTTGCCCCACCCTGTAAAGTAGGAGGTGACATAAGCGCCCACTGCTAGCGTGATCACCAGGATCGCGGCTAATGATTTATGTGAAAAGAAACGCTTGCGCATAATTGAAACCCGGCCGCGTCTTGGCCGCGAGCTGCGGCGATGGGAATAGCGATCGCGATTCAATTTTCGATCCTTTGCGAAGCTGCCAAATGTTTTGCTAGCGCGTCTTTGACTTCTTGGCTGCTGCTTTCTTGGGCGCGGCTGCTGTGCGACCGAGGCCAATCGATTTTGCCAATCTGGAGCGATTGGCTGAATAGTTAGGCGCGACCATGGGGTAATCGTTGGAGAGGCCCCATTTTTGGCGATAGGCGTCGGGCGTCAGTCCAAAATGCGTGTTCAAGTGTCTCTTGAGGGACTTGAACTTTTTGCCGTCTTCGAGGCAGACGATGTAGTCTGGAGTGACTGAGCGCTTGGGGTTGACCGCGGGAACTTGGTCGGGTTTTTCCGGTTCGGACGGCTGGCCGATACGCGCTAATGACGAATTGATGCTGGCAATAAGGTCCGGCAATGAGGAGACCGGCACTGAATTCTTGCTCACATAAGCCGCAACGATATCGGCGGTAAGCTCCATCAGCGCGGTGGCCGTATTTTGGATTTCGTCAGTCACTTCATGGCTCCGGACTTCTGCAGTGAAATCCCGATCTATTACTTATCGGCTAAAAAAACCAGTAGAGGGAGGATACTAAATGCCAGGCGCTAATAGTGATGAATGTTAAAGCGCCAATCAGAATGCGGAACCACGAGAGACGGTGGATTGATTGGGCGCGGCGTTTTCTTTGTATGACCAGGAAAGCGGCTTGAGGCTCACAGGCGGATGCATTTAGATTTGGACGAGTAGGACCTACGCATGACATTTTCGAAAGACCCGCCGCCGGAGGTTAAGCCCCAGAAGGATAAGGCAAAGACTGGATCTGAATTGGACCGCGTTCCAAGTGCGGGAGCCATTCGGGTCCGCAACGGACTCTCTGTGTCAGAAAAAGACATTGTGGAGGCGGCTAAATACGGGGGCAGGGAGCGAGAATCCTCGTCGGATAGCGACTAGGCAAAGGGGGCCAAGAATGCAGGCTCTGACCCATATCACACGTCGCAATATTGGACGGTGTCCAGAAGTGATCGCAGTCGTTTCTAATTGAACACGGCTGTTTTTTCTTGCGCGAACGCTCTACGCGGGCTCTAGCTGGTTCTCCTTTCAAAGGGGATGTAAGTCTTGGACGTAAAACAGTCAGTCTTCCAAAGCGATCTCCCTCTAAAGGAGAAACTCGAGCGCGCCAGGATGGAGTTGCTCGATCTTTCCGCCCGCAATCGACTTTTGAATGTGCCGCGGTTTTCCAAGAGCGCGAAGACGATCGATATCGTCGATGAGAAGTCGTCCGAAATTTATCGATTGCTGGTGACCGAAGGAAAGGCTTTTACCTTCCTGGCCGGCAAGCCCGATAGGCCGAAAGCGGGCCAGGATGAAAGCAGCCCTCCAGACGAAGAGATCGACTATTCCCCCGTCGCTCTCGCCCAACCAGAGGACGATGGAGTCGATAACAGAGGGATATCCGCGCGGCACTCGGACACCAAGCTGCAGACGCGTATGACCCCAACTGGGCTGCAGCGGCGGCTCCTTGATCTCTACCATGATGCCCGCACACTCGAGGAAGAGCAGGGCGTCAATATCCTCTTTCTGGCCCTTGGAATGCTGAAGTGGATTGACCCGAACAACAAAGAGAACATCCGTCAGGCCCCCCTCATTTTGGTGCCGGTTCGGCTTGAGCGAGGGGCCGCTGGAGAAAAATTCCGCCTACGAGCCCGGCCGGAAGATCTTACCGCAAACCTCTCCTTGGAACTCTATCTCGACCGCATTCACAAGCTCGCTCTGCCGCGTTTTGAGGTGGGAGATGACTTCGACGTCTCGGCCTATCTCGATGCCGTTGCCGAAGCAATTTCGACCAAAGAGGGTTGGGAGGTGCTTCGCGACGATATGGTGCTCGGCTTCTTCTCGTTTGCGAAGTTCTTGATGTACCGTGATCTGGATCCGGATCTCTGGCCCGATGGCGCAAAGATTATCGAACAACCGAAGATCCGCTCGCTTCTTTCAGATGGTTTCGAAACACGCGAGCCGCTTATGTCGGACGACATAGCGATTGATCCGCACATTGCGCCCGCCGAAATGTTGCATATCGTCGACAGTGACAGTTCTCAGACACTGGCGATCCATGACGTCAGAAAAGGTCGCGACCTCGTTATCCAAGGTCCGCCTGGGACAGGAAAATCGCAGACGATCGCAAACATTATTGGGTCGGCCGTTGCCGACGGAAAGACCGTGCTGTTCGTGGCCGAAAAGATGGCAGCGCTGGAGGTCGTCAAGCGACGGCTTGACACTGCTGGGGTGGGGGACGCCTGCCTTGAGCTGCATAGTAACAAGGCGAACAAGCGCATGATGCTAGAGGAGCTGCGGCGAACCTGGCAACTCGGATCGCCCAGGGGCCAGCTTCCTTCTTCCCTAACTGATCGCTTGCTGGAGGCTCGCGATAAACTCAACGCACATGCTGCACGAATGCACGTTGCGTTCGGAGCGTCCGAACTCACTCCTTATCAGGTTCTCGGCCAGCTAACCCGACTAAGGCAGGTCGGTCAGAAACCAGTGGACATCGAACTTACGGATGCCACAAGCTGGACAACTGACGGCGTTTCGCAACGTCGCAAATTGCTCGATGAGGTCTCTCAGCGGATCAACGAGATCGGCTTGCCGATCCACCACCCGTGGCGGGGAGTTGGCCTGGATGTCGTTCTTCCAACGACCATTGAGAGGCTCGTCCCACGCATCGCGGCGTTGCTGGACCAAGCCAAGGCACTGCACGCCAAACTGGTCGGTATCGCTGAGCGGATCAAGGCCGAGCCTCCGAAAATTCTCAGCGACAGCGGCGAGATAGAAGATCGCGCTGAGCTTCTCGCGTCCGCGCCTGGACTTCCTGCCGAGGCGCTCGTCTCGCCGGTATGGGATGAGCGTCCGAAAGACATTTCATCGCTTCTCTGGTCAGGAACGGATTTCGCCCGCAAGTCCGAGGAACTTTCGGAGCAGTTGGCGGCAACGGCTATCGACACGCCAATTGAAGGTCTCGAGACAGAGCTTGCAAAGCTTCCCTCGGAATTTCCGAAAGATGGTTTCCATCGTGCGCGACAGCTCACCATTCTGCTCCCACGCTTGAGGGAAGAAGCTGAGCGCCTGAATCAGGAACTCGGATCGGCGATATTGCCAGACACGTTGGCAGGCTTGCTCAGGCTGGCCGTGACCGGCGAGCGAGTAGCGGCAGCACCTGACGCAAGTCCGGAGGCCTTCGCAGCCACCGTTTGGGACTCCGGACTTGAGCAGGCAGGCGACCTTGCCGACAGCGTAGCGACGCTTGAGGCTGCCAGAGCCGACCTTCAGGGCAAGGTTGTTGACGCGGCGTGGAGCACCGAGGTGGCCGCGGCGCGGCAGGCGCTCGCCACACACACGGGAATATTGAAAGCATTGAACGGCGACTACCGTCGCGCCACAGCACTTGCGCGGACTATTGTGGTCGACCCTAGCGCGCCTGCGACGCAGATAGTTGGTCTCCTCGACCTTTTGATGAAGGGTCAGGCTGCCGCAGCAAGAGTCCGCGAAGGCGACGCTTTTGGCCGTTCCGCCTTCGGGGCAGATTGGCGTGGGGAGCGATCGGCTTCCGCGCCACTGCTCGCGCTAGTGGAGTGGATGCGGACTCTACGAGGGCTAGGCCCCGAACCTCGGATTATCGCCGGCCGGATGGCGGAACGCTCCGAGGCCGGTGCGCGTGCAGCGCGCGTTCGCAAGGTTATCGAAATCGGTCGGCCAATTATCGAAGGTTTCTGGAACGATCTCGGGCACCTCGCGTCATCCATGCTAGGCGACGTGGCTTCCGCCGAGCGGGCCTCGCTGCAACTGATGGAAGCGAAGGCGAGCACTGTAGCTCAAGCCGATGATGCGTCACGACAGGTTCTGACTGACGTTCCGGATCTAATCACTGAGCGGGTGGAGCTACTGCGCCGACTAGGCAGACTACAAGCACTTGCTCAAGGGATCGATGCGGGAGAGAGCCTTGGCAAGTTCGTATTCGGCTCGTCGTGGCACGGTCGAGGATCCGATTGGGCCGCTCTCACGCAAGCCGAGCTTTGGCTGAAAGAAAATGGCTCGATCCGACATCTGGCTGCGCGGTTGCCTGAAAGAATCGAGATCGCAAACTCGGCACGTTCAGCACGTGAAGCGGCCCAAGCGGCAGCGCGGGAATTGAAGGCGCTTACAGGGGATTTGAAAGCCGATGCTCCCTCCTTGTTTGGAGTAGTCGATTTTCCGGACGTCGCGATAGGCGAGGTCGTTTCTCGGCTGCAGGGTTGGCTCGATCATCAGGAGCAGCTCTCGAAATGGGTTGCCTATGAAGAGCGATCCGAAACGGCCCGAAAGGCTGGACTGGGACAGTTGATAGACGGCCTAGCCAACGGCCAGATTACAACAGGATCGGCTCGATCAGTTTTTGATATGGCCTACTACGAACGAATGTTTCTGGCGATGGCGACCGATGAGCCGGAGCTGGCAAGGTTCGACGGGGAACTGCATTCCAGGGCTGTACGTGACTTCGCAGATCTGGACCGCCAGCGCATCAAGGCCGGCGCCATCGAAGTTGTAACGGCTCATCACCGGAAAATTCCTTCAAGAGACGGCGGAGCTGGACCTGTCGGACTGCTTCGTTCTGAGATGGCGCGCAGACGAGGCCACATGCCCATCCGGCAATTGATGCAGAAGGCAGGCCCTGCCATCCAGGCGCTGAAGCCAGTGTTCATGATGAGCCCGCTTTCGGTGGCGCAATTCCTGTCGCCCGGCCGGATGTCCTTCGATCTGCTCGTGATGGACGAGGCGTCTCAGATCCAGCCCGTGGACGCACTTGGCTCGGTCGCCAGGGCCAGTCAGGTGGTCGTCGTTGGCGACGAACGCCAACTGCCACCCACGACATTCTTCGCGAAGATGACAGGCTCGCAGTCTGAAGATGACGAGGGTGAGGGCGCGCAGGTCGCCGACATTGAAAGCATCCTCGGCCTGTTCACGGCCCGCGGCTTGCCGCAGCGTATGCTGCGCTGGCACTACCGTAGCCGTCACCAATCTCTAATCGCAGTATCGAACAGCCAGTTCTACGAGAACCGGCTTTTCATCGTGCCAAGCCCTTATACCCAAGAGGCAGGTATGGGGTTGCGGTTTCATCATGTGCCGGAGGGGGTCTTCGATTCCGGCGGCACAGGAACCAATCCGGTAGAGGCGAGAGCAGTAGCGGAGGCGATCATCCGTCATGCGAAGGTGAACCCGCAAGAGACTCTAGGCGTTGCAACATTTTCGGTTAGCCAACGCCGCGCGATCCAGGATGAACTCGAAGCGCTGCGGCGACTAAATCCCGACACCGAGGAATTCTTTCACGCTCATCCAAGCGAGCCATTCTTCGTCAAGAACCTCGAAAATGTTCAAGGCGATGAGCGCGACGTGATCATGATCTCGGTGGGGTATGCCAAGAATGCCCAGGGATACATGGCCATGCGTTTCGGCCCTCTTGGCGCGGAAGGCGGCGAGCGTCGGCTCAACGTCCTCATAAGCCGCGCCAAGCGCAGCTGCGAAGTATTCGCGTCCATCACAGACGAGGACATCGACCTGGAGCGTGGCAAAGGGAAAGGCATCTTCGCCTTCAAGCTCTTCTTGCACTACGCGAGAACAGGGCGAATTTCGCTTGCCCAAGTCACGGTTCGCGAAATGGATTCAATCTTTGTAGAACAGGTAGCCAACGCGCTGATCGAAATGGGTTATCAGGTTCATGCTCAAGTGGGCATTGCCGGCTTCTTCATCGACCTCGCAGTTGCGGATCCAGAGAGGCCAGGCCGCTATATTCTTGGCATCGAATGCGATGGCGCAGAATATCACTCATCTCGCTCGGCCAGAGATCGAGACCGGCTTCGGCAGTCGGTTCTGGAAGACCATGGTTGGATCATCCATCGCATCTGGAGCGCTGACTGGTTCCAACGGCCTCGTGAGCAGCTGGAGCGAACCATACTAGCGATTGAGGCCGCCAGAAAAGAACTCGATGAGCGGGCCGAATTGGGGGTCCAGAGAAATCGAGCTGTAGCCGTGCAGGTTGTTACGGTCGACCGAGGCAACGTGACGGAAATCGGTCTCGAAAGCACAAACGGATCCGAGACACCCAATCGAGCCTACGAAGAGGCCGAACTAAAGCGACCGGGATCGTTCGAACTCCACGAGACGCCCAGCGGAATCATGGCCGGACTGGTCGAGCAGGTCGTGGCTACAGAAACGCCAATCCATGTCGACGAAATAGTTTCGCGTATTCGGGACGCCTGGGGTCTGCAGCGGGCCGGTGGCAGGATTCAGGATGCAATCGAGCGGGGGGTAAGCATAGCACAGAGAGGTGGTTCAGTAGCCCGTCGAGGCAACTTCTGCTTCAAGCCAGGTGTTCCTGTTCGTCTCAGGGATCGCAGTGGGGTCGTGTCCGCTGGATTGCGCAAGCCCGAAATGATTGCGCAGGACGAGGTCGCCCAAGGCGCTATGGAAGTCGTGAAATCCAACCTCGGTGCGACAGAGGAAGAAATCGCCACAGGCGTTGCCAGGATGCTGGGCTTCAAAGCCACAAGCGCACAATTAAGGCAGCTGATTTCAGCTGGGGTCGCCGATTTGGTTGCCAAAGGAGTGTTACGGTCCCAAGACGGCTTGTTGGTGGCCGGCGAATCCGCGAGCGAGAAATTAGCTGAAGTGTAACGGGGCGCTGCAGCGCCCTCGTTGCAATTTCTGTCGAAGCTCGGAACACCTCTTTTGCTGGCGGAGGCCGAATGGCATTTCGATTCGTACACACGGCCGATATTCATCTCGACTCGCCGCTTCGTTCGCTGGCGATGCGAAATCCCGATCTTGCCGGGCTGGTGGGCGACGCCAGCCGCCAGGCATTCGTTTCGATAGTGGATCTCTGCCTTGAGGAACGTGTGGCCGCGTTGGTCATTGCTGGCGACCTATACGATGGCGACCAGACTTCAATGAAGACAGCGCGGTTCTTGGGCGCGCAGATGACACGCCTGCACCAGGCCGGCATCATGGTTTTCAAGATCCGCGGTAATCATGACGCCCTGTCGCGGATTTCCAAACAGCTGGTATTTCCCGACACCGTTACCATCTTTGGTGGTCGTGCTCAGTCGGTATTGCAGACAGCCGGCGGTCTGGACGTCGTATTCCATGGTTTGAGCTTTGCGAACCCTAAGGCGCCGGACAGCCTGTTAACCAAATATCCGGCGGCTCGTGAAGGGGCCGTCAACATAGGCATCATGCATACCAGTCTGGCTGGATCGCCAGGTCACGACGTTTACGCGCCCTGCAGCATCGCTGACTTGCACGCCCACGGTTTCGACTATTGGGCCCTCGGCCACATCCATGCTCGCCAAGTCCATCCTGGCGCCAGTGCCGTGGTGATGCCGGGAATACCGCAGGGGAGGGATATCAACGAGGCCGGTGAGAAATCAGTCACCCTGGTGACGGTGCGCCACGACCGTTCGGTGGAGATCGAGGAACGGCTGACCAGCGTTGCGCAGTTCGAACGGGTGAGCGTCGACCTTACCGGAGCGGTGGAGTGGCCCGAGGCCGTCGCGCGTGTTCGCTTCGCACTCGAAGAGATGCGGGCAACCGTCCGATCGCGTCATGCTGTGGCTCGCATTGGCCTGACAGGAACGTCACCACTGATGTGGGCGCTGATCCGCGACAGGGACCTCCTTCTTGCCGAAGCCGAACAGGCTGCGGAACAGCTAGGCCATACGTGGGTGGAGAAGCTCGAGCTTGACCTCGCGCCGCCTCGGACGGAGACCGCCGAGGATATTGCTGATCCGATTTTCGAACTCGAGCAATCAATGCGTGCCGATGCCACCTCGGAGGCCTTCCGCGCTGAGGCGAGGGCGTTCGTCCAAAAGATGGTCGCCGACCTTCCGGCCGACGGGCGGGATTTTGCTGGGACGGACGAAGCCGGGCTGGAACAGTTCCTCGATCAGGTGCTTTCCAAGGGCGCGGACTTGGTGACTGCCCGCCTTAAGGCCGGTGGATCGTCATGAGGTTGCGGCGCCTTGACCTCATTCGTTATGGAAAGTTCACCGATCGTTCGATCGACTTCGGACCCAAACCGGAATCCGGACCTGATCTGCATATCGTGTTTGGCCTGAATGAGGCCGGCAAATCGACTGCGCTTTCGGCCTATCTAGACTTGCTGTTCGGCATCGAGGAACGGAGCCGCTACAACTTCCTGCACGAGTACAGTGCCATGCGCATCGGCGGGGTGCTGGAACTGGCCGGCTCCGAACACACGTTCACGCGTACGAAACAGCGCAGTAATTCGCTATTGAATGCGACGGGCCAACCGGTAAGCGAGGTGGCGATCACGGCGCATCTCGCCGGTCTGTCGCGCGACGCCTACACGACGATGTTCTCACTCGATGACGAGACGTTGGAAGCCGGCGGAAAATCTATCCTGGAGTCGCGGGGCGACCTCGGCAAGCTTCTGTTCACGGCCAGCGCCGGTCTTGGGAACGCAAGTGATACGTTGAACGCCCTCGAGGCCGAAGCAGACGCTCTGTATCGGAAGCAGGCGCATGGAACCGAACTGGCGCTGTTGAAGAAGCGCCTTGTTGACGTAAAGTCGCGCAGGGATGCGATCGACACCCTTGCATCAACCTACGAGGGCCTGGAGGCCGAACGTCTCGATGCAGCGCAGCAGTACGGCCGAACCATCAGCGATCGGGCGGTGCTGGTGGCCAGGCTGGATACCTTTGCTCGTTACGTGCGTGCTGCGCCGATGCTGGCGGATATCCGGCGCAAGATTGCCCGGCTGGATCAGCTGCCGGACATCGCCTCCCCAGCCCGGACATCGACGGGAAGTGTCACCGAACTGATCGATGACGATGCCAGCCTCAGAACGCGGCTGTCCGCAAACATCGACGAGACCGAGCGCCTGGCGGAAAAAGTCACTGCGGTCGACGAGGACGAACCGATCCTGTCGATTTCCGAACGCATTCGCGGGCTGGCGGAGAGCAAGGTGCGCCATACCGCGGCTGGCTTTGACTTGCCCACTCGCAGGATGGAGCTGCAAATCCTCAACAACAGCGTGGCGAGCTGCCTTGCCGCCTTGGGCCGATCTTCCGAGGCGGATCCTGGCGCGCTGCTTCTGCCTGCCGTCACCGTTGGCGTCGTTCGCGCCATGGTCGAGCAGAGGTCCGGGATTGCTACCGGGATGCGTGCCGCTCGCGACGAAGCCGCGGCGGCACTCGATGCGCTGCAGGTGGCAAGGCAGCGGGTCGGCGAGGAAAGGGCGGTGCCCGAACCTGCCAGGGCAAGGCTGGGCTCGGCTTTGTCGAAAGCGCGAGCAAGCGGACACCAGGCAGAGATTAGGACGGCTCGCGAGGCGGAAGATGCGGGAACAATCCGATGGAAGGCGGCGCTCGCGCGCTTGCGTCCATGGAACGGAGATGCCCTCGCTCTCGCCAACGTCGCGGTTCCGAGCGCCGGGCAGATTGCCGCCTGGAAGACGGTAGCGTCAGAACTGGCAAGGAACACCGCCGTACTTGCCGAACGCCTTGCTGAATACGAGGGCAACCATGCCATGCTCGCCGCACGATTGGATGCCCTTCGTGCCTCGGGCGACATTGTCGACGATGAAGCGGCTACCGCCATCCGCCGAGTTCGCGATGATGCGTGGGCAACGCACCGCGCAGCGCTGACCGGTGACACCGCTGACGACTTCGCCGTGGCATTGGCGCGCGATGACATTGCCAGCGCAGGCCGGCTGGCCGGCGCGGCGGATCTGGCTGAGATCCGGGCAACTACGCGCGAGCTGGCCGAGGCCGCGGCCAACCTGTCACGCAACGGCATCCAACGCACACAGCTCGGCAAGGATGTGGATACCCAATTGTTGGAAATCCGCGCGGCCGCCAGGGACCTGCTCGGAGACGCCGTGGAACCTTCGTCTGAGCGCCTGATCGAAAGGATCGAGGATCAGATCGAGGCGCGCAGCGATGCGCTCGCTGCCTGGGAGCAGATCGAACTTGCTCGCTTGAAGGCCGAGCGAGCCGCTGACGCCGGCGAGCAGATACGCTTGGAAATGAGAGCAGTGCTGGGAAGCGTCGGCATTGTATCAGAGTCCAACGACACCCTCGAAGCAATCATGGCCATCGCGGAGCCGTTTCTGGATCGGCAGCGCAAGGTGGACGCCGAGTATGCCGAGGCGCTCAGAATGGTGAGCTCCAAAGAAGAGGATCTAGCGGCACGACGGGTTGCAGTAGGTGTGGCGGAGCGTCGCGAGGAGGAATGGCTGGCCGGCATTACCGAAGCACTCAAGGGAACTTGGCTCGAAAGCGGGCTCTCCGCATCCGGCGTCGGCACTGTGCTCGATCAATTGGCCGAACTTTCAAGAAGCCTGCAGGAACGGGACGACCTGCAGCTGCGTATCGACAAGATGGAGGCCGACAGGGCCAATTTTCTGGTCGAGGTCATCGCCGTTGCGGTTGAAGCCGACGAGCCGACGAAGGATACCGACCCGGAGCAGTTGGCCATCCGCCTTGCCGAGCGCCTAGAGCGTGCCGAGCGGACACGTGAAACGAAGGCAAGCCTCGGCAACGACCTGAAGCGCCTCAAGGAGGCGCGCGACATCCTCGACACTGAGATTTTGGCACACGAACGCCGCAAGAACGAGGTGCTGGGCGTCTTTGGTGTCGCCACTCTGCCCGAGGTAGTCGAACGCGATGAGCTGTTGCGTGAGCGCGATGGCTTGCGCACCACCGTCGCCGAACTTGAGGAACGGATAGTGGCGGAGCTCGCGGTCGACGGATTCGAGCAGGCCCGCTCGATCCTGGACGCGATCGATTTCGACGGCCTCGCGGTCGAGAAGGCTGAGGGTGAGCAGCGGCTTCGCCTGTTCGATGAAACCATCCAGCAACAGCTGATCCGGCAGACGCGCGCGGCCGACAAGCTGGACGCCATCGGCGGTGATAGTGCGGTTGCACGCCTGGATGCTGAACGGCGCACAACCCTGCTGGAAATCGAGGAGAAGGCCGTTCGCTACATAGAGCTGAAGCTTGGCATCATGTCGGCTGGCAATGCTTTGCGGATCTACCGTGAGAGCCATCGCTCCGGCATGATGGCGCGCGCATCAGACGCGTTCAAGCTAATGACGCGTGGCCAGTATTCGGGGCTGACAACCCAGCCTGTAAGAGGTGGTGAGGTTCTCATTGCTGTGCAGGGTGACGGGCAATCCAAGGTCACCGAAGCGCTTTCAAAGGGTGCACGATTTCAGCTGTACCTTGCCCTAAGACTCGCCGGTTATTACGAGTTCGCGCAATTTCGGCCCTCGGTCCCATTCGTCGCCGACGACATCATGGAGACGTTCGACCATATTCGCTCGGAGGAGGTTTTCAGGCTGTTCGGAGCGATGGCAAACACAGGTCAGGTCATCTACCTGACGCACCATAAGCATCTATGTGAAATAGCTGAGGCTGTCGTACCGGGAACGAGGATCCATCAACTCGCACAGTAATTTTCTCCGGAATACGTGAACGAACCAGTGAAGGACGCCGAATTTGACGGCAAGTATGCGCCCAAAGTCAGACGTTCCGGCAAACTTCGCGTTCGTCCAAAAGCGGACATATCGCCCGAGCCATAGACGGCCCCGATGTGCCCATAATGGACGTCCTGCAAATTCATTGTCCTGCCGAATCTGGACTTCGAGAGCTGGCCCTAAACAGCAATTGTATCGCGCCTAGCCGTCCTATCGCCGGGGCGCCAATTGTAAACAACGGCGAACTATACCAATATCGTTACTGGCTTCTTCCGGTGCGACTCGGGAGAACGGGATGGGCAATGAACGCGAAGACGCAAACGGGAAAACACAGCGCCGCTGGCCAATAC
>NZ_RZQP01000108.1:0-20153 GCF_003998165.1 Mesorhizobium sp. M7A.F.Ca.US.007.01.2.1
ATCAAGGTGCGTTACGATGAAGACAGTGTTGTTTCCCGTGCTCGGCGCCGTGGCTGTGTTTGCCGCCGGCGTCACACCCTCAACCGCCGGCGACCGCTATGCCGACAGGCCGCCGGTGATGGTGAGCCCCGACCTTTCCGCACCCTGGGTGCTGCAGCTTGGCCATGCGCCCGGCATCGTGCGCCAGAACCGGCAGGTGGTGCAGCAGCAGCGACATCTGCGCCCGGCGCAGCCCGACCGGGTGCAGACGGCGGCGGTGCAGCCGCCGGCCAAGCGCATGGTCGCGCGTCCCCAGATCAACCCGATCTACCTGCCGCAGGAAGTCGACTATGACGGAGGCCAGAAGCCGGGCACGATCGTCATCGACACCACGCAGAATTTCCTCTTCCTGGTCGAGAAGAACGGCAAGGCAAGGCGCTATGGCGTCGGCACCGGCAAGCCGGGCTTCGAATGGTCGGGTACGCACAAGATCACCAACAAGCGCGAGTGGCCGGACTGGCGCCCGCCGGCGCAGATGATCAAGCGCGAAGCCGCCAAGGGCCGCTATTTGCCGACCTATCTTGCCGGCGGCATGGAGAACCCGCTTGGTGCCCGTGCGCTCTACCTCGGCACCACCGAATACCGCATCCATGGCACCAACCAGCCGTGGACGATCGGCGGCGCGGTGTCGTCGGGCTGCATCCGCATGCGCAATGAGGACGTCGTCGATCTCTATGAGCGGGTCAATGTCGGAACCACGGTCGAGGTGATATAATAGTCCTTGCGAATCACCTGGCCGGCAAAGCAGTCCGCTTTTCGAGGCCAGTTTAGGGATACGGGGGACGGGCCGTATGGGGATGCGGCCGGTCAGGAAGGGCAGCACGGGAAACCGCGCTGCCCTTTCCGTTTTGAGCAGAAATCGAGGGCAAAAGGTCACCCACGCGTCGCGCAACGGGCATAGCGGTTCGCTTTCATGCTGCCCTTTGCCGCGTTCTTTTGCTATCTGGGTGGCAAGTTCCACAAAAGAGTTCACCCATGCCTCTGTCCGAAGACAGCCGTTATCTCAAGGGCGGCCCGGTAGCCCAGCGCATCATCGCCGCCGTTCGCGAGGACGCAGCGATCGCCAAAGCCGAGGGTTTTCCGCCCAAGCTGATCTCGATCACCGTCGGCGACACCGATGCGGTGGATGTCTATGTGCGCAACCAGCGCGCCAAGGCTGAGCTCGCCGGCATCGATTTCGAGGAACGGCGCTTTCCCGCCACCATCACAGCAGGCGAGTTGGAAGCTGCGATCCACGGCCTGAATGCCGATCCGCGCGTTACCGGCATCATCATCCAGCGGCCCGTGCCAGCGCATATTCCGATCAAGACGCTGCAAGCGGCGGTGCATCCGCTGAAGGATGTCGAAGGGATGCATCCGGCCTCGATCGGCAACATCGTCTACAACCAGCTCGATCTCGCGCCTTGCACGGCGGCCGCCTCGGTCGAGCTGCTGAAGGAAACCGGCCTCGACCTCAAGGGACTGGAAGTCGTCATCGTCGGCCATTCGGAAATCGTCGGCAAGCCGATCGCCTTCCTGTTGATGAGCGAGGGCGCGACGGTGACGGTCTGCCACCACATGACGCGATCGGTCGCCGCCCATGCAAGGCGCGCCGATGCGCTGTTCGTAGCCGTCGGCAAGCCGCGGCTGATCAAGGCCGACATGGTCAAGCCGGGCGCTGCCGTCATCGACATCGGCATCAATTCCGAAATCGCCCCCGACGGCTCCAGCCGCATCGTCGGCGACGTCGACACTGAAAGCGTGCGCGAGGTCGCCTCCTGGATCACCCCGGTGCCGGGCGGCGTCGGCCCGATCACGGTCGCCATCCTGCTGCGCAACACCATGGTCGCGCTCAGCCGCCAGCGCGCGCTTTATGAGGCGACCTACGGTACGGCCGACAGGCTTGCGGCGGAGTAAGGACAGGGCGACTTATTCCGCGGCAACCAGGCTTTCTTCCAGAACACCTTCCGGCTTCGGCCCACCATAAGCCCAGTCGAGCAGCTTTATCGTGTGCACCACCGGCATCTTCGCGGCGGAAGCGATTTGCGTGATGCAGCCGATGTTGCCGGTGGCGACCATCGAGGCACCCGTCGCCTCGATGTTTTTCACCTTGCGGTCGCGCAGTTTGGCCGAGATCTCGGGCTGCAGGATGTTGTAGGTGCCGGCGGAGCCGCAGCAGAGATGCCCTTCGCGCGGCTCGCGCACGATGAAGCCGGCCTTGGCCAGCAGTTCTTTCGGCTGGCGGGTGATCTTCTGGCCGTGCTGCATCGAGCAGGCCGAGTGATAGGCAACGACAGTGCCCGGCTTGCGAACCGGTTCGGGCAGGTCGAGGGTCGAGAGATATTCGGTAACGTCCTTGGCCAGTGCCGAGACGCGCGCGGCCTTGTCGGCATAGGCCGGGTCGAGCCGCAGCATGAAACCGTAGTCCTTGATCGTCGTGCCGCAGCCCGAGGCGGTGATGACGATGGCATCGAGCCCGCCCTGGTCGAGGGCGCGTGTCCAGGCGTCGACATTCTGCCTCGCCGAGGCAAGCGCGGCCTGTTCGCGCCCCATATGATGGACCAGCGCACCGCAACAGCCTTCGCCCGGCGGCACCAAGACCTCGACGCCGAGCCGTGTCAGCAGCGAAATCGTCGCCTCATTGATGGCGGGATCGAGCACCGATTGCGCGCAGCCGGTGAGGATGGCGACGCGGCCTCTTTTGGTCCCCTGCCCGGCATGGATGCCTGGCGAGGCCATCGGCGAAGCTGCCGGGATCGAGGCCGGTGCGAGCTTGAGCATCGCACTGAGCGGCTTCAGCGCCGGAACCTTGTCGAACAAGCCTATGAACGGCTTGCCCAGCTTCGCCAGCTTGAGCGCGGCGCGAAAGCGCTGGGGATAGGGCAGTACGAAGGCCAGCATGGCGCGGGTCAGGCGGTCGAGCAGTGGCCGCTTGTAGGTCTCCTGGATATGGGCGCGGGCATGGTCGACCAGATGCATGTAGTTGACGCCCGACGGACAGGTGGTCATGCAGGCAAGGCACGACAGGCAGCGATCGATATGGGTGACGATCTGCTTGTCGGCCGGACGGCCGTTTTCCAGCATGTCCTTGATCAGGTAGATGCGCCCGCGCGGTGAATCGAGCTCGTTGCCGAGCGTCACATAGGTCGGGCACGTCGCAGTGCAGAAGCCGCAATGCACGCATTTGCGCAGGATCTTTTCCGATTCCGCGACATGCGGATCGGCAAGCTGGGCAAGCGAAAAATTGGTCTGCATCGCTGATGTCCTAGGCCATGCGGCCGGGATTGAAGATATTCTTGGGGTCGAATTCCTGTTTCAGGCGGACCGATAGTGCAGCAAGAGCGGGCGGCTGCGGCTCGAACACCGGTAGAGCGGCGCGATGCGAGGGTGCGGCGCGCACCAGCGTCGCATGGCCGCCGCCATGTTTCCTCAACAGCCCGCGCAGCAGAGCGGCTTCCGGATCGCCCTGTTCCATGCGCAGCCAAACCAGTCCGCCCTGCCAGTCATAAAAGGCGCTGACGGCGGCCTGCATGCGCAGCGTCAGGACCATCTGGTGGCTCTGAGAAGGCGTCATCGAGATGCGCCAGACCGGCTTCTCGCTGCCGTCGGCGAAAGGCCTGCAATCGCGAACGTCGCGCCAGATCAGCCGCGAAACCTCGCCGCCAATCTCCTCCAGCGGGCCGGCATTGCCGAGCAGCGTTTTCAGCGCGGCGATGCGGTAGGCGACCGACGGGCCGAAACCCTCGACGCGCAGCAGCGTGGCGGCCTCGCTGCCGAGACTGCCGCTGGCGACGCGCGCGGCGATCCGCTCCGGCAGGTGGGCGGCACTCGATACTTCAGCACTCGAGCCAAGCGCCAGGGCCATGGCGGCGGCCGCGGCATCGTCGAGCAGGCTACGGATGGCGAGCGTGACTTCGGTCTCGGCTGCCGGCAGCACCTTGAAGGTGACGTCGGTGAAGACGGCCAGCGTGCCCCAGCTGTTGGCCATCAGCTTCGACATGTCATAGCCGGTGACGTTCTTGACCACGCGACCGCCCGACTTGAAGGCCTCGCCACGACCGGACACCACATTGATGCCCAGGACATGGTCGCGCGCGGCCCCCGCCTTGAGCCGGCGCGGACCGGAGAGGTTAGCGCCGAGCACACCGCCGATCGTACCTTTGCCCGGTTCGCCACCAAGCAGCGGGCCGTAATCCATCGGCTCGAAAGCGAGCTGCTGGCCGTTTTCCGCCAGCAGTTTTTCGATCTCGGCCAACGGTGTGCCTGCCTTGGCCGACAGCACCAGTTCAGCCGGTTCATAGAGCGTGACGTCAGATAATTTCGACAGGTCGAGCGTGTGTTCGGTTTGCAGCGGCCGGCCGATGCCACGCTTGGAGCCATGGCCGAGGAGTTCGAGCGGCGCCTCTTCCGCCACGGCCCAGGCTATGGTGGAGAGGACTTCGGATGGGGTGGTCGGGGTGAAGGTGGTCATGAAGAGACCGCGCCAGATGCGAGTTCGGATATGCCGAGTTCCTTGGCGCCCCCCTCTGTCCTGCCGGACATCTCCCCCTCAAGGGGGGAGATCAGATGTCGCATATGGCTTCGCCAATCTTCAATGATGACGGAAGGGCGAGGCGCGCAAGCTGCCAATCTCCCCCCTTGAGGGGGAGATGTCCGGCAGGACAGAGGGGGGTGTTCACGCGCCGTCATCACCCTCAAAACCTCGGAATGTCCGGAAACGCCACCTGCCCGCGGTGCACATGCATCCGCCCGAGCTCGGCGCATCGCCGCAGCTGCGGAAATACTTTTCCCGGGTTGAGCAGATGGTTGGGATCGAAGGCGCATTTGACCCGCATCTGCTGGTCGAGATCGATCTGGGTGAACATCTCCGGCATCAGGTCGCGTTTTTCCACGCCCACACCGTGTTCGCCGGTCAAGACGCCGCCGACCTTGACGCAGAGCCGCAATATGTCGGCGCCGAAGCTTTCAGCCTTGTCGAGTTCGCCCGGTACGTTGGCGTCGTAGAGGATCAGCGGATGCAGATTGCCGTCACCGGCATGAAAGACATTGGCGACGCCGAGACCGTATTTTTCCGACAGCTCGCGCATGCCGGCGAGCACGCGCGGCAGCTCCTTGCGCGGGATGGTGCCGTCCATGCAGTAGTAGTCGGGCGAGATGCGGCCGACGGCCGGAAACGCCGCCTTGCGGCCGGCCCAGAAGCTCAGCCGTTCCTGTTCGGACTGCGAAATGCGACAGGTGGTCGAGCCGTTCTTGTAGGCGATCGCCTCGACCAGCCCGATCAGATGATCGACCTCGACGCCCGGCCCGTCGAGCTCGACGATCAGCAGCGCCTCGACATCGAGGGGATAGCCGGCATGAACGAAATCTTCCGCCGCATGGATCGCCGGCCGGTCCATCATCTCCATGCCGCCCGGGATGATGCCGGCGCCGATGATGTCGGCAACGCACTGGCCGCCCTGCTCGCTAGTCGGGAAGCCGATCAGCAGTGCACGTGCCGTCTCCGGCTTCTTCAGGATGCGCACGGTGACCTCGGTGACGACGCCGAGCAGCCCTTCGGACCCGGTCATGACGCCGAGCAGGTCGTAGCCTTCCGCATCGAGGTGACTGCCGCCCAGCCGCACCACCTCGCCATTCATCAGCACCATCTCGATGCCGAGCACATTGTTGGCTGTGAGGCCGTATTTCAGGCAGTGCACGCCGCCGGAATTCTCCGCGACATTGCCGCCGATCGAGCAGGCGATCTGGGAGGATGGATCGGGGGCGTAGTAAAAGCCCTCCTGCTCGACGGCGGTGGTGATGCCGAGATTGGTGACGCCCGGCTGGGCAACGACGACGCGATTGGGAAAATCGATCCCGAGGATACGGTTGAAACGGCTCATGACCAGCAGCACCGCGTCCTCGAGCGGCAGCGCCCCGCCCGACAGCGAGGTGCCGGAGCCGCGCGGCACGACGCGGATGTTGCGGTCGTTGCAGTATTTCAGCACGCGCGAAACCTGCGCCACCGTTTGCGGCAGCACGACGACCAGCGGCAGCTGCCGATAGGCGGTCAGGCCGTCGCTCTCGAAGGCGCGCATGGAATTGGCGGCGTCGACGACGCCCTCACCCGGCACGATGATGCGCATGTCGGCGACGATCTCGTCGCGCCGGCGCATCGTGGCATCGTCTGGTTTCGGCATGGCCAGGCCGGACATCAGCAGCCTCATTTCGCTTGACTGGTCAAAATCTTTTACCAGTGAAGCGCGTTGGGTGCAAATCCTGTAATGGCGGCGAATCCAACTTCAAGGCGGAGACAGGCTTACGCAGCGGCAATCTGCCGCTGCTATTCGCCGGGCGGCTTGCCGGGTTCGGAGTGCATCCGGCGCACGCGGCGCACGCCCCACCAGACCAGCAGGATGGCGACAGGCACCGAAGCAGCGGTAATGATCTCCGGCGCGAAGGCATGGCCGAAGATCGAGGCGCCCTTGGCGACATAGCCGACAAGGCCGACCACATAATAGGAGACGGCGGCGACCGAGAGCCCCTCGACGGTCTGCTGCAGGCGCAATTGCAGGCGGGCGCGGTTGTTCATCGAGGCAAGCAGGTCGCGGTTCTGCTTCTCGACCTCGACATCGACCCAGGTGCGCAGCAGAGTCGTGGCGCGGGTCAGTTTTCGCGATAGATTTTCCTGCCGCTCCTCGACCGAGCGGCAGGTGCGCATTGCGGGCGCCACACGGCGCTGCAGGAACCCGCGCCATGTGTCATAGCCGGGCACAGCCTCTTCCTCGAGTGCGTCCAGCCGTTCGCCGACGATGCCGTCATAGGCGCGGCTGGCGCCGAAACGGTAAAGGCTCGACGCCGCGTCCGCCTCCAGCTCCGCCGCAAGTTCGGTCAGATCGGCCAGCAAGGTCTGGCTGTCCCGTGTCCCGGCGACCTTCATCTCCAGCGTGGTCTGCGCCAGCCGGTCTTCGATGCGGCGGGCGCGGCCGGACAAGGTCAACGCCAGCGGCAGGCCGAGCATGGCCAGCGTCCGATAGGTTTCGATGTCGATAAGCCGCTGCGACAACGCGCCGGTGCGCGCCGGGGTCAAGCCGCGATCGAGCAGCAGCATGCGCGTCAAGCCATCGCCATCCTGGCGAAAATCGGTAACGATGGCGGCGTTTCCGCGCTCGACCAGCGAGTAGCACAGGCTGGTCGGATCGAAACCGGCTATCAGTTGCTCGCTTGCTTGCGTCCATTTGCGGATTTCGAGCCTGATGCCGGAGATGCAGGTTCCCGGCGGGGAAAACCCGTTGCCGAAGGGTGAGTCCTCCTGCGTCCTGCCGCTTTCGGAAAGCGGCCCTTCCCACAAATAGGTCGAGAATTCGGTGTGCCGCTCCCAGCGCAGCGAGCCCTTGCCCCATTTCATGGCATGGTGGCGGGCCTGGCGATCGGGCGCGGCGATGCCGAGGCGCCGCGACAGTTCGGAAAGCACCGCGTGGTCGACGCCGGAGCCGCCCTCCGTCATGAAGGCGAGTTGCATCAGGACGCGTGGCTTTTCGATCAGCGGATGCGGCCGGGCATGAACCTCGCCGAGTGCGCCGGGCCGGCCCTCATGCGCGGGAAAGCCCATGACGCTGCCCTTGGCGCGCGGCTGGAATTCGAGATCGGACGGGTCGTCTGACACGGCTTGTTCCCCGGGGGTTTCCTTGAACCCGCTTGCACTCGCGTCCCTCTAGTGCCAATGGCCTGACGACGCAAACGGCAAAGTTAGCCGAAGATCACGGGATCGGGCGGGAAATCGGCCTGCTTTTTGTCAATTGGATAAATAATTTGACCAGTTGGCGAGGCAGGCTCTATTCTGCGGCATCGGTTCACCTTCCAGGCATTCTGTTGAGCGACATTTTTTCCAGGATCGAGCATTCGCGCACCGCCGACGAGGTGGTGCAGCAGATCGAGAGCCTCATCCTCGAAGGCGTGCTGCGCACCGGCGACCGGCTGCCGGGCGAGCGCGAGCTTGCACGCCAGTTCGACGTATCCCGGCCGATCCTGCGTGACGCCCTGAAGGCACTGGAAGGACGCGGCCTTTTGACGACAAGGCCCGGCGGCGGCACGCATGTCGCCGATGTCATCGGCCAGCTCTTCACCAAACCGGTGACGGACCTGATCTCGATGCACCGCAAGGCAGTGACCGACTATCTGGAATACCGCCGCGAGATCGAAGGGGTTGCGGCTGAATATGCGGCACGGCGCGCCACCCCAGACGACATGGCGCTGCTCGATAAGATCATGGCACGCATGGACGATGCGCACCGGACCGGCGACTTCGACGACGAGGCCGAGATCGACGTCGAGTTCCACCACGCGATCTGCGAATGCGCGCACAACATCATCCTTTTGCACACGCTGCGCTCCTGTTATCGGCTGCTGTCGGAGGGCGTGTTCCAGAACCGGCTGCTGGTGTTCACCGTGCCCGGCGCGCGCGACGCCCTGCTCGCGCAGCACCGGGCGATCCATGCGGCGGTGAAGGCCGGCGACCCGGCCACCGCCCGCCAGGCGGCGATGGACCACATCACCTATGTCGAACGGTCGATGGCGGAGGCCGAGCGCAGCGGCGACTGGCAGCGCGTCTCGCGGCTGAGGTTGAAACAGCGCGTTGACGCCACCGATACAGAACCAGCACGCAAACGCTCCTAGCTATCGAAACGGGAAGCCCATGAGCCAGATCCTGACCATCGCCGACCTCAAGGACCTCGCACGCCGGCGTGTGCCGAAGATGTTCTTCGACTATGCCGATTCCGGTTCGTGGACCGAAAGCACGTATCGGGCCAACGAAGAGGATTTCCAGAAGATCAAGTTCCGCCAGCGCGTCCTCGTCGACATGGACAACCGTTCGCTGGCATCGACGATGATCGGCGAGAAAGTGTCTATGCCGGTGGCATTGGCGCCAACCGGCATGACCGGCATGCAGCACGCCAATGGCGAGATGCTGGCGGCGCAGGCGGCGGAGGAATTCGGCGTGCCGTTTACCTTGTCGACGATGAGCATCTGCTCGATCGAGGATGTCGCCTCGGTTACCACGAAGCCGTTCTGGTTTCAGCTCTATGTGCTGCGTGACAAGGATTTCGTGCTCAACCTGATCGACAGGGCAAAGGCGGCGAAATGCTCGGCGCTCGTGCTGACGCTCGACCTGCAGATTCTCGGTCAGCGCCACAAGGACATCCGTAACGGGCTTTCGGCGCCACCCAAGCTGACGCTGACGAACATCTTCGACATGGCCATCCGCCCGCGCTGGTGCGCCGCCATGGCCGGCACCAAGCGGCGGACCTTCCGCAACATTGTCGGCCACGCCAAGGGCGTCGGCAACATGGCCTCGCTGGCATCGTGGACGACGGAGCAGTTCGACCTGCATCTGTCGTGGAAGGACGTCGCCTGGATCAAGGAGCGCTGGGGCGGCAAGCTGATCCTCAAGGGCATTCTCGACAAGGAGGACGCGCTGATGGCGGCCAAGACCGGCGCCGACGCGATCATCGTTTCCAACCATGGCGGGCGCCAGCTCGATGGTGCGTCGTCGTCGATCGGCGTGCTGGAAGAGATTGCCGACGCGGTCGGCGACACGATCGAAGTGCATATGGATGGCGGCATCCGCTCCGGCCAGGATGTCCTGAAGGCGCTTTGCCTCGGTGCCAAGGGAACCTATATAGGCCGGCCGTTTCTTTACGGCCTGGGGGCGCTTGGCAAGGAAGGGGTTACCAAGGCGTTGGAAATCATCCGCAAGGAGATGGACATCACGCTGGCGCTGTGCGGAAAGCGTCTTGTCACCGACATGGGCAAGGACCAGCTCCGGCGCCAGGTCCCGTGACCGCCTGACCACGGAGACACCGAAAAGTTGGCAGAACCCGGCATCCATTTTCTCGACGCGCATGGGCCGGACGGCATGCGTCTCTATGCGATCGGCGACGTCCACGGCCGGCTCGACCTGCTGGCCGCCATGCATCTGCGCATCAGGGCCGAGATCGAGCAGGAGGCGCCTGCCGACTGGCGCGTCATCCATCTTGGCGACTATGTCGACCGCGGGCCGGACTCGAAGGGCGTCATCGACTTCCTGATCGAAGCGCAAGAGCGAGACCCTCGTCACCTGATGCTGGCTGGCAACCACGACATCGGCTTTCTCGATTTTCTCAAGACCCCTGACCCGGAAGGACTTTTCATCCGGTTCGGCGGCATCCAGACGGCACAGTCTTACGGCGTAACGATCAGTGAAGGCACAAGCGTGTGGTTCGGCAAGGCCGAATCGGCCGTGCGCAGAGGACATCAGGCACTGGTCGAGGCCGTGCCGCAAAGCCACATCGACTTCCTGCGATCGCTGCCGTTTTCCGTGACTTTCGGGGACTTCTTCTTCTGCCATGCCGGCATCAGGCCGGGCATTCCTCTGGAGAAGCAAAACCCGCAGGATCTGATCTGGATCCGCGACGTCTTCCACAACCACCCCGACCTCTATCCGAAGATCGTGGTGCACGGCCACACGCCGGTGCCGGAGGCGGAAGTGATGGCAAATCGCGTCAATGTCGACACGCTTGCCTGGCAATCAGGCATGCTGAGCGCGCTCGTCGTCGACGGCGCGGACAAACGCATCCTGACAATGACGATCAAGGAAGCTTGAGCGCCGCGCGTCGGAGGATGCGAAAGACGCTTCCCGCTTTAGCGCAGCGAGGCGGTGACGCCGTAACCGTCGACGGCGTTGTGGTTGTTGGCTGCGTCGGCGGCATAGATGCCGAGACCGCACAGCACGATGGCGGACAACATGGCAAAGGACAGAAGCGCTGCTTTCACGGAGGTCATCTCTTGTTGAGCTTTCTGCATCTGTGCACCAGGCGGTTACCAATGCGTTGAAACGGAGAATTCGCTTCAAAGTTTCGACGATTTTGCGCTTCTAGGCATGTTCTGTATCAACGGTGTGTCGCGCGGGTCACACAAAAGGTTCATAGCCGTTGCACAGAAGATGCAGAGCGCGCGCCTTCTAGGATGGCGGGCGGACACAAGCCAAGAATGAAACCGTTTTCCCCAGGCGGTTTCACCGCCGCGTGCCAATTATGTCACGCTGGAGGGTACGGAGAGACCAACGCTCAGATGGTCGCTACCCAGGCCCGGGCAATGGCGAGGCCAGCGGCATCCGCATCGGGCCCGTTGCGGGCCATTTCGCCATCGAGCTTGCCGGCCCAGTCGGGATGGCGCGCAGCGATGGTCGGGGCAAAGGACGCGCTCCAGTCCTTGACCATCGGCCGGTCGGCCTCGAAGTGAAACTGGAAACCGTACACGGCGCGGCCGACGCGAAATGCCTGGTTCTCGGCGACATCGTTGCCGGCAAGCCGCACGGCGTTTTCGGGCAACACGAAGGTGTCGTCGTGCCATTGGAAGATCGGGAACTTTGCCGGCAGAGCGCCCAGCACCGGATCGGCCTTGGCGTCAGGCGTCAGCGACACGCCGTGCCAACCGAACTCATTGGCGCCGCCGATACGGTTCTCGCCACCAAAGGCACGAGCGACGAGCTGGCTGCCCAGGCAGATGCCGAGCACGGCGCGATCCTTGTCGGCAAAGTCGCGGGTCAGTTCGAGCAGTGCCGGGAAATAGGGGTACTCATCGTCGGCCAGCGCATTCTGGCCCCCGCCGAGCACCACCATGGCATCATGCCCGGCCGCGTCATCCGGCAGGGGATCGCCCCTGTAAGGGAGACGCAGGTCGAGATCGGCGCCCGCTTCCGCAAGTGCTGCGCCGACCTGGCCGAGGCCGGTATTGTCGTAGTTCTGGACCACCAGCACCCGCATCGCAAAACCCTGCTGACATGAAAAAGCTGCGACGAGCGATATCATGCCGCTCGCATTGCAGCCAAGATGCGTGTCCGGAGAGAAAACTATGCCACTGCAGAACCGGGTCGATCCGTTCGGTATCATCCACGCGGTGCCCGATCGCGGCATGTTCACCGGCAATCGCGGCATCATCCACGATCCCGAGACGAAGACGCTCAAGAAAAAGCGCTGGGCGCTTCAAGCCTGGATCATCTGCGTCTGCCAATTCCGAAATGTGCAGCGCGAACCGATGGGCCGCAACCGGAAGGGCGGTAAAGCGGGCTGGACCGAGCTGTTCTTCCTCGACGAGGTGACCGCATTGGCGGCCGGGCATCGCCCCTGCTTCTTTTGCCAGCGCGAACGGGCCAGGGATTTCGTCGGCCGCTTCGGCGAAGCCTTCGGCATCGCCGAACCGCGCGCGCCGATGGTCGACAAGCGACTGCACAAGGAACGGCTGGCGTCAGGCGGCAAGCCGCCAGTGATTGCGGTTGAAGACCTTGCCGGCCTGCCGGACGGCGCCATGGTTGCGGATGGCGGCACTGTTTATGCCCTGCGTAGCGGCAAGGCACGGCGCTGGTCCTTTGCGGGATATGAGCACCCCAACGATTTCGACATGCTCAAAAGCAAGACACTCTCGCTACTGACGCCGGCCACGACGCTCTGCGTGCTGCGGCACGGCTTTCGGCCGGTGTGGCATCCGACCGCCGAGGCTTGACGCCGGCGGCAGGCTCGCTCATTCCTCGGCGATGCGCGCCAATTACAAAATGCAACGTCTGTTCGTGACCGACGATCTCGCGCCGGACATCGAATTCGACGCCGGCCAACAGCAGAGCCACTATCTCCTGCATGTGCTGCGGCTTGGCGAAGGCGCCGAAATCCTGGTGTTCAATGGCCGCGACGGCGAGTGGTCGGCGGCCATATCGGCGAAGACGAAAAGGGCGGTGCGGCTGAAGGTGTCGGCGCTGCAGCGGCCGCAGCCGCCTCTGCCCGATCTCGTCTACTGCTTTGCGCCGCTGAAGCAGGGCCGGCTCGATTATCTCGTGCAGAAGGCGGTCGAGATGGGCGCCGGCATCCTGCAGCCGGTCATTACCCAGCACACGCAAGTGGCCAAGCCGTCGATCGATCGCCTGCGCGCCAATGTCGTCGAAGCCGCCGAGCAATGCGGCATCCTGGCGGTGCCTCAGGTGCGCGAAGCCGAAAAATTCGACCGCCTGTTGACCGGCTGGGACACAGAGCGACGGCTGATCTTCTGCGACGAGGATGCTTCGACCAACAATCCGCTGGCCGCGCTGCAGGCGGTCAAGGAAAAGAAGCTTGGGCTGCTGGTCGGGCCGGAGGGTGGCTTTTCCGACGATGAGCGCAAGATGCTGCGCGCCCTGCCCTTCGTCACCGCCATTCCGCTCGGCCCGCGTATCCTGCGCGCCGATACGGCGGCGGTGGCCGCATTCGCGGTGATGCAGGCAACGGTCGGAGACTGGTGAGACGTCATCCCTTGCAAGGGACGCAGAGTTCCAGCAACGTTCAATTCCTGTTGACCTGTGGCTCAGGATTTTTCGCTTGATCGTCTGCTGACATTTCGTCCATTTACCGCCGGCGGTCATCCGGCCGCCTCTGAGGGTACCATCATGGCGCGCGATACGACCGATTTCCGCCCGATCGAAGGTGTCGACGAACTCGTCGAGCACCTGGCCGAAGGCAACAAGCCGCGCGACAAATGGCGCATCGGCACCGAGCACGAGAAATTCCCCTTCTATGTCGACGGCAATGCACCGGTCCCCTATGGCGGCGAGCGTGGCATCCGCGCCATCCTCGAAGGCATGCAGGAAAAGCTCGGCTGGGATCCGATCGTCGATGACGGCCGCATCATCGGCCTGGTCGAACCGACCGGCCAGGGTGCGATTTCGCTGGAACCCGGCGGCCAGTTCGAGCTTTCCGGCGCACCGCTGGAGACGATCCACCAGACCTGCCGCGAGGGCAATGCCCATCTGGCGCAGGTGCGCGAGATCGCCGAACCGATGGGCATCCGCTTCCTCGGCCTCGGCGGCAGCCCGAAATGGTCGCTTGCCGAGACGCCGAAAATGCCGAAATCGCGCTACGAGATCATGACGCGCTACATGCCCAAGGTCGGCACCAAGGGCCTCGACATGATGTACCGCACCTGCACGATCCAGGTGAATCTCGACTTCGAGAGCGAGGCCGACATGCGCCGCAAGATGCAGGTGTCGTTGAAGCTGCAGCCGCTGTCGACGGCCTTGTTCGCCAATTCGCCTTTCACCGAAAGCCACCCGAACGGCTTGCAGAGCTGGCGCGGCGACATATGGCGTGACACCGACAACCAGCGCTCGGGCCTGCTCGAATTCTGCTTCTCGCCCGATTTCGGTTTCGCCGACTATGTCGAATGGGCGCTCGACGTACCGATGTATTTCGTCATCCGCGACGACCGCTATCACGACATGACCCACATCACCTTCCGCCAGTTCATGGCCGGGGCCGCGCGCAATGAAGTGCCGGACGGGCTGCCGACAATGGGCGACTGGGCGAACCATCTGTCAACGCTGTTCCCGGATGTGCGGCTGAAGCGCTTCCTCGAGATGCGCGGCGCCGATGGCGGGCCGTGGCGGCGCATCTGCGCGCTGCCGGCCTTCTGGGTCGGATTGCTTTATGATGAGGCCGCACTCGATGCCGCCGAGGCGCTGACCTCGAGCTGGACGTATGAAGAAACGCTGGCGATGCGCAATGCCGTGCCGGAACAAGGCATCTCCGCACCGTTCCGCAACACCACGCTGCGCGAGATCGCGCGTGACGTGATGGTCATTTCCCGCATGGGACTGAAGAACCGTGGCAAGAAGAACCGCGACGGCTACGACGAGACCTCCTTCCTCAACACGTTGGACGAAGTGGTGGCGCGGGGCACCACCAGCGCCGAGGAGATGCTGTCGGCCTATCACACGCGCTGGGGCGGCTCGATCGAGCCGGTTTTCATGGAATACGCCTATTAACCCTCGGATTTGGCAAAGCTGACCGGCCGGCAAAAGTCGCTTCAATCGGAAGTGGAAACAAACTAGGCTTCTTCGGCGAGGATTTCCGGAGGAGACGCCGATGCCCACCTTGTTCGACATGCTGACGCAGGCCCAGAACGGCAATGGCATGCAGGCCCTTGCCCAGCAATACGGGCTTTCGATGCAGCAGACGCAAGCCGCGGTCGCTGCATTGCTGCCGGCCTTTTCGCAGGGGCTGCAACGCAACACCGCCGACCCCTATGGGCTCGGCGCCTTCATGACGGCGATGGCCAGCGGCCAGCACGCCAAGTATTTCGAGGACGCAACCCGGGCCTTCTCGCCGCAAGGCGTCGATGAGGGCAACGGCATTCTCGGGCACCTGTTCGGTTCGAAGGATCTGTCTCGCGCCGTGGCCAGCCAGGCGGCGCAAGCCAGCGGCGTCAATCAGCAGATCCTGCAGCAGATGCTGCCGGCGATCGCCTCGATGGTCATGGGCGGGCTGTTCAAGCAGACGGCAAACCAGATGCAGGCCGCCGGTGGTTTTGGCGGCGGCGGCAACAATCCGCTCGGCGAGATCATCGAGCAGATGATGCGGCAAGGCGGCGGCATGCAGGCCCCGGCGCCGCAGCCGCGCCAGGCGCCGCCGCCCCAGAACCCGATGGACAACCCGCTCGGCAAGGTGTTGCAGGACATGTTCGGCGGCGGCGCGGCTCAGCCACAGCCGCAAAGCCAGACGCAGCCGGCACCCAATCCCTACGGCGACAATCCGCTCGGCAAGGTGCTGCAGGACATGTTCGGCGGTGGCGCGCCTCAGCCGCAGCCGCAGGGGCGGGCGCAGCCGCAGCCCCAGCAGACGCAAAGCCCCTACGGAGACAATCCGCTGGGGAAAATCTTCGAGGAGATGCTGCGGCAAGGTGGCGGTGGCTTAGGCGGCATCCCCGGCGGACAGCCGGCGCCGCAACAGCCTCAAGCGCCCCCGCAACGTCAGGCACCGCAGCCACAGGCCAATCCGAGCGGCCGTCCGAAAAACCCGTTCGACGACCTGTTCGGCAAGATGTTCGAAACCGGCGCCCAGCAGCGTGATGACTACCAGAAGGGCGTGGAGACAATCTTCGACCAGTTTAAGCGGGACATGGACCGGCGGTAGGCGGTCTTCGCTGAGGTAGAAAGAGAAAAGCCCGGTCCTGGGAGGACCGGGCAGAGTGCAGGCGGGCCGGGGGGATCCGGCAGGGAGTGGGAGCCTGCATACTCGTCAGTCGCGTCGAACCCTGAAAAGGTTCACGGCAACCTAAACAACAAGCATCCGATCAGGCCACCTTGCGAGCGAAATCCTCGATCGTTTCGATGCGATCGCTGGCGATCTCGCGCAGCATCGCCGTCGGGTCGCGGCCAAACGGCACGTCGATAGCGACATGCAGGTCGGCGCGCGTCAGGCCGATATCGGCGAGTTCGGCGTCCGACATCTCGCCAAGGCGATAGAAGGCGCGGCGGTTTTTCCAGGCGCGGTAGATGTTGGAGACGGTGTTGGCCACGCGCGTCGCAACGGCCGGACGCGAGGTGATGCGCGAGGTCTCGGTGGCGAAATCGAACGTGGTCATTGTCGGTCTCCTTCAGACTCGAACGGGCAAAGCCTTGCGATCGGCGCTGGCGACAGCGGCCGTTCCGGCTTCGATTCACATGCCTTCATGTGGACAATGCCAATTTGCCATCGGCCGATTGATTAATCCAACGAATGTTTCTAATCTTTACCATCAACACCAGTGATGGATCATATCGATGAAATCGCCGCTCGATCTCGATCAATTGCAGACCTTCATCTCGATCGCCGATACCGGCAGCTTCACGCGAGCAGCCGAAGAGGTGCACCGGACCCAGTCAGCGGTGTCGATGCAGATGCGCCGGCTGGAGGAGCGGATCGGCAAGCCGCTGTTCGAAAAGGACGGACGCACCAACAGGCTGACCGAGGAAGGCGACAAGCTGCTCTCCTATGCGCGGCGGCTGCTCTATCTCAACCGCGAGACCCTGGCGGCCTTCGACGACCGGCGGCTCGAAGGCACGATCCGCATCGGCACGCCCGACGACTACGCCGATCGTTTCCTGCCCGAGATCATGGCACGGTTCACCCGCTCCAATCCGCGCGTCGAACTCACCGTCATCTGCGAGCCGACGCCGGGGCTGGTCGAGCATATCAAGCGCGGCAATCTCGATCTCGCGCTGGTGACGCACAACGACGTACGCGGCCAGTCGGAGGTGGTGCGGCGCGAACCGCTGCTGTGGGTCACCTCGGCCAACCATGCCACGCATGAGCAGGAAACGCTGCCGATGGCCTTCGGCCGGCCGAACTGCATCTGGCGGCGCGCCGCGGTCGATGTGCTCGACCAGCAGAACCGCGACTATCGCATCCTGTTCACCAGTTTCTCGGCCACCGTCATCACCGCCGCGGTTCTTTCCGGGCTGGCAATCTCGGTGCTGCCGGAATGCGCGCTCAGACCCGGTATGCGGGTGCTGGGCGAAGCCGACGGCTTCGGCGCCCTGCCCGATTGCCGCATCGGCATCATGCGCGGCCAGACGTCGCGGCCGGAGATCGTCGATGCGCTCGCCCGCCATATTTCGGAAAGCCTGGACAACATCTCGGTGCCGGTCGGCGAAGACCCCGGAACGTTCGATTTCGCAGCGCTTGCCTTCACCAAGCTGCGGCGAACCAAGCCGAACCAGATCCTGCCCGGCTGGTAGGCAGGGCCAGGTGTGCGGGTTATGAACGGCTGGCCCGACGCAACCGCCTTGACGCGGGCGCCCAACCGTTCCCCAATCGACGGATGAGCGAAGCAGCATCCGAATCACGCACCAACGCCGCCGAATATACGGTGAGCGAGATTTCCGGCGCGCTGAAGCGCACGGTCGAGGACGTTTTCGGCAATGTGCGGGTGCGTGGCGAGATATCAGGCTATCGCGGGCCGCATTCCTCAGGTCATGCCTATTTCGCGCTGAAGGACGACCGCGCGCGGCTCGACGCCGTGGTGTGGAAAGGCACGATGAGCCGGCTGAAGTTCCGTCCCGAAGAGGGCATGGAGGTGATCGCCACCGGCAAGCTCACCACCTATCCCGGCAAATCCAACTACCAGATCGTCATCGACAATCTGGAGCCTGCCGGCGCCGGCGCCCTGATGGCGCTGCTGGAAGAGCGCAAGCGGCGGCTGCAGGCCGAGGGGCTGTTCGACACCGGTCGCAAGCGGCTGCTGCCGTTTATGCCGCGCGTCATCGGCGTCGTCACCTCGCCGACAGGGTCCGTCATCCGCGACATCATCCACCGCATCAAGGACCGCTTTCCGCTGCATGTCCTGGTCTGGCCGGTGCGTGTTCAGGGCGAGACGTCAGGCGCGGAAGTGACAGCCGCGGTCAACGGCTTCAACGCGCTGGCATGGGATGGCGCCATCCAGCGGCCCGATCTGTTGATCGTGGCGCGTGGCGGCGGCAGCCTCGAAGACCTCTGGGGGTTCAACGACGAGGCGCTCGCCCGCGCGGTTGCCGCTTCCGGCATTCCGGTGATCTCGGCTGTCGGCCACGAGACCGACTGGACGCTGATCGACCTCGTCGCCGACGTGCGGGCGCCGACACCGACAGGCGCGGCCGAAATCGCCGTGCCGGTGAAGGCCGACCTCGAAGCAACGCTTGCCAGCCTCGGTGCGCGGCTGAAAGCGGCGGTGCTGCGCAATTTCGAGCGCAAGCGGCAGGCCGCCCGTGCCGCCGCCCGGGCTCTGCCCTCGCCCGATCAATTGCTGGCGCTGCCGCGCCGGCGCCTCGATGAGGCGACATCCAGGCTCGGCCGGGGCCTGTTGGTCTCCACCGAACGCAAGCGTGCAAGGTTTTTTGCCGTGAAACTGACACCGGCAATGCTGTCGCAGCGCATTGCAGAGGCCCGGCGCACCAACGAACGCAATCTTTTGCGAGCACAAGGGGCACTGCGTGCGATGGCAAGAGCCCGGCGTGCGGAGCTTAACCGGGCGGCGGATCAATTGCCAAAATGTGCCAGGGCTTCGCTGCAGCGGCACAAGCAGCAACTGGCCATGCTGCAAGGCCGCATCACGATCGAGCCGACGGCACGGCGGCAACGCGTGCAGAGGGATTTGCTGACAGCTTTGACAAGACGCGGCACGCAAGCAGTGGTGCTCAGGCTGGAGCGCCTGCGCGGCCGCGTCGTCCAGGCCGACAGGTTGATGGCGTCGCTGTCGCACAAGGCCGTCCTGGCCCGCGGCTTTGCGCTGGTGAGGGATGCGGACGGCGCCGTCGTCAAGCAGGCTGCCGACGTGGTGTCGGGAATGGCGCTTTCGCTCGAGTTCGCCGACGGGACCGCCGATGCGGTGGCAATCAGCGGCACGGCAAAACCGAAAGCCGTGGCCAAGCCGGCGGCCAAGGCCAAAGAGCCTGGCAATCAGGGATCCCTATTCTGACACCATGACCGACAATCCGCATCATCTGGCAACGCCCTCAGGCAAACCGCGCGCGCGAAATTTCGGCATCGGCTTCGACGGACGGCCTGGACCGTTCAACGCGATCACCGATGTGCCCGGCGTCGCGGTCGGCTATGCGACGCTGATCTCGGGCGATGGCACGCTTGTCGTCGGCGAGGGACCGGTTCGCACCGGCGTGACCGCGATCCTGCCCAGGCCGCTTGCCGACCTCGCCAACCCGGTCTTCGCCGGGATCTTCAGCCAGAACGGAAACGGCGAACTGACCGGCTCGCACATCGTCGAGGAAACCGGCGCTTTCAACTTCCCGATCACCATCACCAACACGCATTCCTGCGGCGTTTCCCGCGACGGCACGCTGCGCTGGATGCAAAGCGTGCTGCCGGCGGCGCTTGACAGCGGCTGGGGACTGCCGGTGGCGGCGGAGACCTATGACGGCTTCCTCAACGACATCAACGGCCACCATTTGACGTCGGAGCATGTTGCGCAGGCCCTCGACGGTGCCGCCGGCGGACCGATCGAGGAAGGCAGCGTCGGCGGCGGCACCGGCATGATCACCTTCGGCTTCAAGGCCGGCTCCGGCACGGCATCGCGCATCGTCGAATGGCACGGCCGTGCCTATACGGTCGGCGCCTTCGTGCAGTCCAATTTTGGCAAACGGCGCAATATTGCCATTCGCGGCCTGCGCGCCGGGCCGCAACTCGTCGAACCGGCTGTCCGCGAAGGCACACCGCGCGCCGAAAAGGGTTCGATCATCGCCGTCATCGCCACCGACGCACCGTTCCTGCCGCATCAGATGAAGCGGCTGGCCCGACGGGTGCCGCTTGGCGTCGCCATGACCGGAGGCTTCGGGTATCACAGTTCAGGCG
>NZ_RZQP01000109.1:0-19948 GCF_003998165.1 Mesorhizobium sp. M7A.F.Ca.US.007.01.2.1
CGATGCCGGCGATTGCCGCGGCTTCGTCATTGTCCGACGTGTCGCCTGAAATGCCGACGGCGCCGATGATGGCACCGGCCTTGTCGCGGATCAGCACGCCGCCGACGACCGGCAGCACGCGCCCGCCCGAGACGTCCGAGATGCCGGCGACGAGATGCGGGCGCTCCTTGGCGAAGGCCTCGACTTTGCGCGAGCCCATGCCGATGGCGAGCGCACCATAGGCCTTGCCGGCCGACATTTGCGGACGCAGGAACGAGGCGCCGTCCTGGCGCTGGAAGGCGACCAGATGCCCGCCGGCGTCGAGCACCGAGACGCCGAGCGGCTTGAGCTTGAGATCGGAGCCCTTGGCAAAGGCGGTTTCGATGATTTGCCTGGCTTTTTCGAGCGGCAGTGCGGTCATGGCGGTCTCCTGTTTGAAACGCGTCGATCATCGATCGTCGGCGGGCGAGATAACATCCCCGTTCCGGTTGAAATTGCTTCGCGTGAAAAGGCAGGATGGAAAGCAGCCTTCGCCGGCTCATCCGGATAAGCGTTGCCGCTTGTATGGCTCCAGACGTGGCTGGGCTACTTCTTCTTGGCGCGGGCCGGTTTCTTGGCGGGTTCCGCCGGCGCGTTGGCGAGGTCTTCCGCTTCCTTGGCGAGACGCAGTGCCCGCAGCTTGTTGGTCTTGGCCTGGCGGGCATCGCTCTCGGCGGCGTATTCGGCCATCGCCTTCTGGCGGACGGTTGCCGCCTCTTCCTGCTTCTTGAAGCGCAGGTCGGCGCGTGCGCGGGCAGCATCCCGAGAGTTCTCAACCAAGACCTTATCCAATCCCGTGAATTGTGATTTCCGCTTCTTCTAGCAGAGCCGGCCCCAAAACGGGAAAATAAGTTGGTTACGCGGCCGGGCTGGCGGCGAGGGCCTTGCTGGCAACCACCGCCTCGTAGGCGGCCTGCAAGGTCGCGCGGACAGAAGGGCCAGACATTGTATCGAGCGGCATGCCGAGATGTTCGTGCCGCAACTCGTCCATGAATTTGTCCCACATAGGCTGTCCGCCCTTTTCCAGCAGTTCGGCGCGGATCGACAATTCGTCGCTGACCGGCAGCCAGACGCGGCCCCAGGCGCCGAGATGGGCCAGGATCGGAACCAGCGTGATCGCCATCTCGGTCAGGCTGTAAATCGCCTTCTGCTTGTGCGAGGGATCGTCGGCCTTGGTCAGCATGCCCAGCTCCATCAGGCGCTTCAGCCGGTCGGCGAGGATGTTGGAGGCGATGCCTTCCATCGATCCGTTGAGCAGCTCGCGAAAATGGCGCCTGCCGCCGAAGATCATGTCGCGAAGGATGATCAGGCTCCAGCGGTCGCCGAAGACTTCCAGCGACAGATTGATCGGGCACCCGGACCGGCGATCCATGCTCATGAGATTTTTCTCCAAAACCGGTTGCATTATCGTAGCAGTTTTATTATCGTGCAACCGATTGCAAAATGCAATCAGTTTTGCAGAGAGGAGACTGCGTGATGAGGACCACCGAACGCCCTGAGATTATATCCGAAGTCTTTGGCGATCCGGCGAACCCGCCGCTGTTGCTGATCATGGGAGCGATGGCCTCGATGCTGTGGTGGCCGGAGGCGTTCTGCCGGAAACTGGCCGGTGCCGGCCTGTTCGTGATCCGCTACGACAATCGCGATACCGGCCGTTCGACGAAATACAAGCCGGGAGAGCCGCCCTACACGTTCGATGATATGGCCGACGATGCAATGCATGTTCTGGACGACCACGGCATCGGCAAGGCGCATGTCGTCGGGATGTCGATGGGCGGCATGATCGCGCAGCTTGTGGCGTTGAAACATCCCTCGCGTGTCGTATCTCTGACTGTGATCAGCAGTTCGCCGGTGGGAATCGACACATCCGGCCTTCCCGGGACGACCGAAGCCTACATGGAACACTCGGCCGAGGGCGCCAAAGTCGATTGGTCGGACCGTGGTCAAGTGGTCGATTTCATCGTCAGGGATGCACGGGCGATCGCCAGCACCACGCATCCATTCGATGCGGCGGGGATACGGGCCTTTGTCGAGCAGGATTACGACCGCTCCGGCGGCTTCCTGAGCGCGACCAACCATTTCATGCTCAAGGGCGGCGCCGCCTGGAAGGGCCGCCTGCACGAGATCGCGGCGCCGCTGCTGGTCATTCACGGCACGGCGGATCCGATCTTTCCGGTCGAACACGGCGAGGCGCTGGCCGAGACGGTCACCGGCGCAAGACTCATTCGCATCGAAGGTGGCGGCCACGAGCTGCATCCGGACGACTGGGCCGAGATGTCCGCAGCGATCATCGCGCATGTCCAAGCCGGTTGAAGCAGCATAGGCTGGTTTGACGGACAAGGCTAACCGCAACAGGCGTGCCGCAGGGTAGCGGCCACCGACAATCCACGAAACAGACGAGCAAAAAATGTCCCTGACACTTCATTTCCATCCGCTGGCCTCCTTCTGCTGGAAGCCGTTGATCGCGCTGTACGAGAACGCCACGCCGTTCACGCCTGTCATCGTCGACCTTGGCGATGCTGAATCGCGCGCGGCCTTCCTGAAGATCTCGCCGGCCGGCAAGATGCCGGCGCTGCGCGACGATGCGCGTGGCCGTACGGTGCTGGAATCGAGCATCCTCGTCGAATATCTGGCCGCGCACTATCCGGGGCCGGTCGACCTCGTTCCCGCCGAGATCGACATGGCGTTGGCCGTCCGCCAAGCTGACCGTTTCTATGATTTCTATGTGCAGGAGCCGATGCAGAAGATTGTCGGCGACCGGTTGCGTCCCGGCGACAAGACCGACCCGTTCGGCGTCGAGCAGGCTCGCGACCGGTTGCGCAATTCCTACGCCATCATCGAACACGACATGCAGTCGAAGATCTGGGCGATGGGCGACAGCTTCACCATGGCCGATTGCGCAGCCTCCCCCGCGCTGTTCTATGCCAACAAGGTCGAGCCGTTGGGCGACAGGTACCCGGCTGTGAAGCGCTATCACGACCGCCTGCTGCAGCGCCCCGCCTTCGCTCGGGTGATCGGGGAGGCGCAGCCCTACTTCAAGTTCTTCCCCTACAACAACGGTTGATCGGGGTTAGGCTTCCCAGAACTGATCGAGCCAGATGTTGAGTTTGAGGAAGCCAGTGCCGCTCACCGTATAGACGCGCCTTGTTCCTTCCGGCTTGGCGTGGACCAGGCCGGCATCGAGCAGCACTTTCAGATGTTGCGACACGGCTGGGCGCGAGACCGGCAAGCCGGCGGCCAGTTCGGTGACGGTTTTCGGGCCGCGGCGAAGTTCTTCCAGAAGATGGCGCCGGTTGGGATCGGCAATCGCCATGAAGGCGTCGGAAAACATCATGCCTGTATTAGTGAGGCAAAGCCTTTCGAATCTCAACCGTCTGCTTCTGCTTTTCTTCTGGGATCAAGCCGCAATGCTTCCGGGGTGACCGAACGGTCGGCCGGCTGCGTCTTGAAGGCGTCACGATCCCCGATCGGCACCGGCGCGCGGCGGCTGATGCGCAGCAGCGTGTAGCCCGCCAGGCAGAGATGCGCGAAGGCGGTCGCCAGGAACAGACCTTCCGGGCGCATCCAGCCCATCAGGGCAGCCGCAAGCAAAGGTCCGATCATCGTGCCGAAGCCATAGAGCAGCAACAGCCCGCCAGATACCTTGACGAAATCCTCCGAGCGCGCGTGGTCGTTGGCATGCGCCACGGCGATGGAATAGAGCGTATAGGCGAAGGCGCCATAAGCGGCGGTGAAGACGATGACGAAGACGCCGGACCGTGGCTCGAACAGGAAGATCATGAGCGCGAAGAAGGCCCCGCCGAAAGCCGCCCCCGCCAGCACGAAGCGCCGGTCGGTCTTGTCGGACAGGCGCCCGGCCGGAAGCTGCATGGCGGCACCGGCAACGACCACAAGACTCATCATCAGAGCGATCTCGGCCGTGGAAATGCCGATGCGTGCACCATAGACCGCGCCAAGCGTGCCCCAGGCGCCGTTGGCGATGCCGATCAGCACGCAAGCGACCGCCGACACCGGCGAATTGGCATAAAGGCCCCTGACATCAAGTGAGACATCCTGCAGCGGCTTGGGGTGGGAGGCGGTCGAGACCGCCGTCGGAATGAGCGACAGGCAAAACAGGATGCCGGTGATCATGAACAGCGACGCGGACTTCACGTCGCCGCCGGCGACGATCATCTGCCCGCCCATGATCGAGGCATAAGTCACCATCATGTAGAGGCCGAAGACGGTGCCACGGTTCTCGTTGGTGGCCTTCTCGTTCAACCAGCTTTCGATGACCATGAAGGCGCCGGCCATGGTGAAGCCGGTGAAGGCGCGCAGCAGGATCCAGACATACTCGTCGATAATCAGCCCGGTGAGCAGCGCCACGATGGCGCCGGATGCGGCAAAGGCGCCAAAGGCGCGCACGTGGCCGGCGCGGCGCACGATGCGCGGTGCGAAGAAGCAGCCGGTGACGAAGCCGCCGGCCCAGGCCGTGCCCATCAGGCCGAGCGATGCGGTCGAGAAGCCTTCCAACTGACCGCGCAGGGGCAGAAGCAGCCCATGCAAACCAGATGCCGCGAGCAGGAAAGCGGTGCCGCGAAGCAGCGAGAGGATCGGTCGGTAGGTTGCGAACATTGGTTGATCCGGCTCAGGTTTGGCGGGGACGCTGCGTCTGAAGACAGTCGCATTCGGGCTTTTCGGCGGCGGGCTTACGCCCGAGCGCCTATCCGCGGCGGAACAGTGCTTCGGCCGCGGATTTGGTGGTGTCCTTGGCCTTGAGTTCGGCTTCCAGGCGGGCGATTTCGTCGCGCAGGATGCCGATCCGCTCAGTCAAGTCGCTGACGGAAAGCAATGACAGGTCCTGCCCGATCTCGTGCGGGCGCGCCTTCTTCTTGGGTTCGTCGTCGAAGATCGCCATCGTCGCTCCTCCTCCGCCAAGACCAGATTGGCCATTTGCCTGATTTGGCAATCAGCATACATAGGGCAGGGGCGTCGATGCAAACAGCCGGTCGGATAACGGCGAGGAAAGACGGGAAATCTCATGGCGAGCGGACAGAAAATTCCGGCAAGAATGACGGCCATCGCGATCTCGGAGCCAGGTGGCCCTCGGGTGCTGAAGCCGGAAACACGCGACGTGCCGCAGCCCGGCCCCGGCGAGATCCTGATCAAGGTGCATGCCGCCGGCGTCAACCGGCCCGACGTCCAGCAGCGCAAAGGCGCCTATCCGCCACCGCCCGGCGCATCCGACCTGCCGGGCCTCGAGGCCTCGGGTGAAGTGGCGGCCCTTGGCGACGACATATCACGCTGGCGCATTGGCGACCGCGTCTGTGCGCTGACGCCCGGCGGCGGCTATGCCGAATATGTCAAGGTCCATGCAGGGAGCGTGCTGCCGTTGCCCGCCGGCTTCACCCACACCGAAGCCGCGGCGGTGCCGGAGAATTACTTCACCGTCTGGCACAATGTGTTCGAGCGTGGCGGCCTCAAGAAAGGCGAGACGCTGCTCGTCCATGGCGGCTCGTCCGGCATCGGCACGACAGCAATCCAGCTTGCCTCCGCCTTCGGCGCCTATGTCATCACCACTGCCGGCAGCAAGGAGAAATGCGACGCCTGCCTGAAGCTCGGCGCCGACCGGGCGATCAATTATCGCGAGGCGGATTTCGTCGCCGCGGTGAAGGAGGCAACGGGTGGCAAAGGCGCCAATGTCATCCTCGACATGGTCGGCGGCGACTATGTGGCGCGCAACTACGAAGCCGCGGCGGTCGAAGGCCGCATCGTCCAGATCGCCGTTCAGGCCGGCGCTGTCGCAAGCGCGGACTTTTCGAAGATCATGGTCAAGCGGCTTACCCACACAGGTTCGACGCTGAGGCCGCGAACCGTCGAGTTCAAGGCGGCGATCGCGGCGGCGCTGGAAGCGCAGGTGTGGCCGCTGCTCGGCACGCGCAAGGTTGCCCCTGTGATGGACATGATCTTCCCGCTCAGCGAAGCCTGGCGGGCGCATGAGCGCATGGAAGAGGGTGAGCATATCGGCAAGATCGTGCTCGACATAGGCTGACAGCGCGCGAGGTCAGCGCCTCGCTGCCCACAAGATGAACAGAAGCTTAATGCTGCAATGCAGCATTTGCATCATTGCTATGCAAAATCAGCCATTCAAGTCCTCATCGATGACGCCTATTTGAGCACCATCGAAACGAACATCATTCTGGAGGGACTACCATGAACCCGATCCGCGCTTTCCGTAACTGGCGTATGTACACCGAGACCGTCCGCGAACTGAACCGTCTCAACGCACGTCAGCTCAGCGATCTCGGCATCAACCGCGCCGACATCGAAAAGATCGCCCGCAGGGCTATCTAAAGCCACGTCCTGGTCCGCTCCGGCGGGCCCAAGCCGTGGAAGCCAGAGCCGCACCAGACGAACTTTGTCGCGGTTCCGAGCCCGCTGGACCCAGTCCGGCGGGTTTTGTCGTTTTGGGCGGGAGATCAACGACCGTCCCAACCGATACCGGCCATCGAGCAGGGTTGACCTCGGTTTCCTGCATGGCATCTTGGCTCGGCGCTTTCACAAGGGCGAACCCTGATGGAAGCAGCGGCTCCGGCATGACAGGGGTGCCCCTATCTCAACCGATCTTTGCCAAGACCGGAACTCGCCAGCGAAGCCAGCTTGTCGTTCTGTTCAAGAGCGCGGAACGTTTTCGGTAAGTACCCACGGCTTCCGGTCTTTGCTCCAAAAACGTTGCGAAAGGACCCGAGAGCGGTTATACAGACCGCGAATTTCCCATTTTGGTGGCTCTAAACCACCGCCCGCGCGGGAACGCGGGCGAACGAGAAGGATTTGTAAAAATGGCCAATACGCTGCTGATGCCCAAGGCGACCGCCGTCTGGCTGGTCGACAATACCGCACTTTCCTTCGAGCAGATCGCGCAGTTCTGCGGACTGCATCCGCTCGAGGTCAAGGCAATCGCCGATGGCGAAGCGGCGCAAGGCATCAAGGGCATGGACCCGATCATGACCGGACAGCTGACCCGCGACGAGATCGCCCGTGCCGAGAAGGACCCGAACCAGCGCCTGAAGCTTTCGGACCCCAAGGTGCGGGTGCCCGAATCCAAGCGCAAGGGTCCGCGCTACACGCCGCTGTCGAAGCGCCAGGACCGGCCGAACGCGATTCTGTGGCTGGTGCGCAACCATCCCGAGCTCAAGGACGCGCAGATCTCGCGTCTCGTCGGCACCACCAAGTCGACGATCGAGCAGATCCGCGAGCGCAAGCACTGGAACTCAGCCAATCTGCAGCCGATGGACCCGGTGACGCTGGGTCTCGCCTCGCAGATCGACCTCGACATGGAAGTCAACCGCGCCTCGCGCGGCCGCGAACAGGCGCAGCCGGTCGGCGACACGCTGCTGCCGGCGGCCCTGACTGAGCGGCTGGTGCCGGCTCCCGAGAAGCCGAAGGACGAGGACGCCGAACTCGACGCCAACGCCGTGTTCGCCAAGCTCTCGGCCTTGAAGTCGAAGAACACGGACAATGACGACGACGAGTGAGGTTGTCTGATATCCAAGAAAAAGCCCGCTTCGAGCGGGCTTTTTTCTAACTGCGTCGGGTCTCAGCTTCGCGCGGCGCGGTCCGGCGCCATGCCATAGTCCTCGCTGCGCTCCACTGCGCGGTAGAAGTCGGCAAGCTGCTTGCCGCGCTCCGGCTTGAAGATGCGGCCGGCGATGACCACCGAGGCGATGCGATCGATGCGGAAGGCGCGGAAATCGTCGCGCATCTCGCACCAGGCGACCAGCGTCCACACCTTGCCCCAGAACCACAGGCCGAGCGGGCGGATATCGCGGGCGGTGCCGCGGCCGGCCTCGTCGGAATAGTCGATGGTCAGCACCTGGCGCTTTTCGACCGCGCGCTCGATCAGGTCGATCGCCTCGCGGGCGGCGTCGCTGACCACCCACATCGGTGTGTGGATCTCGGTGCGGGCGATGCGGTCTTTCTCCGCATCGGGCAATACGGCGCCGATCTTGACCAGCGCTTCGTCGGCGGCCCGCGCCATGGCGGCACCGCCAAAGGCACGCACCATGCGGGCGCCGGCGACCAGCGCGACGATCTCGTCACGCGTGAACATCAGCGGCGGAAGGTCGAAACCCTCCCTCATCATGTAGCCAACGCCGGCCTCGCCGTCGATCGGCACTCCGGTCGACTGCAAATCGGCAATGTCGCGATAGATGGTTCGCTCGGAAACTTCGAGCCATGTGCCGAGCTTCTGGGCGGTGACCAATCGGCCACCGCGCAGATGCTGCACGATCTGGAAGAGCCTGTCGGCGCGGCGCATCGTATGGTCCCTCGGCGTTGTCTCTATGCATGCCGCCCGAAACCGGTCCACCTCTGGGTGGCATGCATCGTGTTTTCGCGCATGCCGTTATCCCAAAACCGCAGAACACTTTTGGGCGGCATGCCTCATGGTTTCAGCCCTTCGCGCTTGCGCTGCGCGGCGACGAACTCCGCGCCGAAGGACAATTTCTTCGTCGTCGGCGTTTTCGCATCGAGCACGCGCCAGAACGGTGCCACGTCACTCGGTGTCATGCCGCGCTGGAGGTCCTCGTTGGCGGCTTCGGCAACAGTGCGCAGATGATAGCCTATGGTGACCGGGCATGTCACTTCGGCGCCATGCTCGACGGCAAGTGCTGTACGCAGCGCACGCACATCCATCTCGACGCCTTCGGGAATCGAGCGGATGAAATCATCGACCTGGCGCGCTGTCGGCACCAGCATAGGCTGGCCTTCGACGACATCGGCCATCGTGCGCGGCGTCGGCTTGACGCCGTTGATGCCTGGTGTGCTCAGTCTGTCGTTCCAACTCTTCATCGATCGTCCTTTCGACCGCCGATGCACGGGTGCCCGAAGCTGGCACCATTGCACGGCCCTCCTGACAGCATACTGTCAGGAGGCTTCAGCATACTCCTTGGCAAACAGCGTCCGCATCCGAGCGAGATCGCTGCCTCTTTCGGGGTAGAGCGTCTTCAGAAAGGCGAGCGCGAATGTGCCCGGCGCCGAGCCTGGCGCGGAAACAATTTTGCCGTCGGCCATGGCATGCGGCACATCCTGATAGAGGTTGTCGCCGGCATAGCCGGCCTCATGACCATTGATCCAGTCGCGGCCATTGCTCGTATGCCTGGCCTTCTCGAACAGGCCGGCGCGGGCTAGCGCCAGCGTGCCGGCGCAGATGCCGCCGACCACGCCGCCGCGCGATGCAACAGCATTGAGCAGATCGGCAACATCGGGCGGTGCCTTGCCGGCCCATTCATCGGAGCCGATCACGGCGATGGCGTCGAGATCATCATTCTCATCCGCCCCGGCCGATCGATCGGGCGTCAGCCGAAAGCCGCTGATCCCGGTCACTGGGTTGCCATCAGGCGTCAGCGACACGGCACGGGCACCGAACCATTCGACCGCCGAGGCGGCCAGCAGCCCATACTCCCAGTCGGCAAAACCTTCGATGAAAAGGAAACCGATCGTCTTCTGTTCGGGCACAAGCTCGCTCCCATCCTCACGCACCGGACCTGTTATCTGGGCGTTGACGCGCCCACATCCAATCGCCGGATCGAAAAATTGGCTTCAATTGCCGCGAGGGCCACGGTCCGCATACATGTCCGGCCAGCCGATATCCTTGCGAATATCCGCCGGCAGCGAGTTCATGAACCGCTGGGTGCGGATCTCGTTGCGCATCGTGCGGATCTTGCCGACATAGTGCTGCATGCCGCGCAGAATGGTGTAACCGTTCATGGCCAGTCTCCTCTCTCTGTATGGAGGTACTATCGCATACCCCTCCTGACAGCAGTCTGTCAGGAGGATGTCAGGCGCGAGACGATAGTTGCGGCCGGTGCGCGCGCCGCAGGCAAGGCATCGCTTTTCGCCGCATCGAACGGTGCCGAAGGCAGGTTCGCGACTTCCGATTGTTCATAGCGACAACGTGCTCTGGGCGCCGCTGTTCAGTTTCCGGCGACGGACTGTCGGAATACGAGGCCTTCAGCGGGGTGACCGCAGTTCTGATATGGAGGGAGAAAATTGTTCCCCAACAGCAGGGAGACGACGATGAGCTTGCAACTGACAGGTATCCACCATCTGACCGCCATCACCGCCAATGCGCCTGGCAATCTTCATTTTTACACGAAGGTGCTGGGTCTGCGGCTGGTCAAGAAGACCGTAAACCAGGACGACACCTCGGCCTACCACCTCTTCTATGCCGACGGCGAAGCGACACCGGGCACCGACCTTACCTTCTTCGACTGGCCGGTCGGCCGCGAGCGGCGCGGCACGCACAGCATCGTGCGGACCAGCCTCAGGGTCGGCAGTCAGGAGAGCCTTGCCTGGTGGAAGCAACACTTGACCGACGAAGGCCTGGCAACGGGAGAGATCGGCGACATCGGCGGTTATGCGTCACTGGACTTCGAAGATCCCGAGGGCCAGCGTCTGCGCCTGGTCAGCGATGGCGGCAAGGGCGGCAGCCATCCCTGGGCGCAAAGCCCGGTACCGGCCGAGCACCAGATCCGCGGGCTCGGGCCGATCGTCATCAGCGTTCCCGACATCACCAACACCGAGGCGGTGGTGACCACGGTGATGAACATGCGCAAGGCGCGCGACTATGCCTCGCCGGAGGGCCAGGTTCACGTCTTCGAAATGGGCGAGGGCGGGCCGGCGGCGGAGCTGCATGTCCTGGTGCAGCCGGGACTGGCGCCGGCACGGCAAGGTGCCGGTGCGGTTCACCATGTTGCCTTCAGGGCGCCGGACCAGGAAACGCTGCATCAATGGACGGCGCGGCTGGCCGAGTTCCGGCTGCCGTCGAGCGGCGAGGTCGAGCGCTATTATTTCCGTTCGCTCTACTTCCGCGAGCCGAACGGCATCCTGTTCGAGATCGCAACCGACGGTCCGGGGTTCACCGCCGACGAGCCGCTGGAAACGCTGGGGGAAAGCCTCGCCCTGCCGCCATTCCTCGAACCGAAGCGCGCTTCGATCGAGGCTGGCCTCAAGCCGCTGAAGTAGATCGTTTGCCGGTCAAAGGGCGCCGCGTTCCGGTTCGGGATCTCGGCGTCCGTTCTTTCTCAGGCAATGAACGACGTGCTTTGACAGCCGGGCGCGTTGCTGGTCAAAGGCGGCATGACGAAATTCCTCGCCCTTGTCATCGTCGGTTTCATGGTCATTCAACTGATCAAGCCGCTTGGCTGGCCAGGCCTCAAGCGACGCGGTGATTTCTGGAAGCTGGCACTGCTCGCCATGGCCGCGATTTCACTGGCGGCCGTGCTCGGGCATTTGACGTAGGACGGCACTTGTCGTCGCTGCTCAATGGCCAAGCACCGGGCCGACCAGATGCTCGGCCCAGGCCCGGTAGCCTGCTTCCGAGGCGTGAAAGCCGTCCGAGGCAAAGCCGGCTTCCGGATTGGTGATCGGCAGGCGCGGCGCCGGCACCGCGCCGCGCTCCAGGCAAAGGCGTTCGCCCATCCGGTTCATGTCGGTGGCGCGGATCTCAAGGATCTTTCCGAGCAGCGGCGGCATGGCTGGCGCCCGCGTGAACTCCAGCACCGGCGACCACACCACGCGCGCTTCCGGCCATTTGGCGCGCAGGCCGTAGAGCAGGCCACCGAACTCCTTCTTGAAGCGCGGCACGGAGTGGAAATTCTTGGTGTCGTTGGTGCCGATGGCCAGCACGATATGCGTCCACGGATCGGCCGACAGATTGGGCAGCACATGGTCGCGGATCTGGCCGGACGTTGCCGAATTGAAGCCGGCCGCCCGCCAGCGCACGGCGCGGCCGGTGCTTTGTGAAATCAGCACGGCGAGTTGCGCGGCAAGCCCGTCTTCCGAATTGCCGATGCCGACCGAAGCGGCGGAGGAATCGCCCAGCACCAGAAGCGAGATTGCCGGTGCTGCGCCTGATATTTCGTGCATGACCGGCCCTTGCGCCGGCAGCATGCGCGTGGTGCGGCGTCGCACGCCGAGGCCTTGCCAGATATAGACCGGGAAGGCGAGCCAGGAGAGTAGGGCCGGGAAGCGCATGGCAGTACCGTTAAACGATCAGCGGCAGCCTTAGCGCATGTTTTGGCCGACGGGAACGATCTTCAATCGCAGCAACTCGCCTGCCCCGCCTGCTTGCCCTGATATTCGTCGTGCAGCCGCACCCAATCCATCAGGCCGTGATAGGGGCCGTTCTCGTTGCGGCCCTTCGGCGTCATGTCGAGATAGTCGTAGGCGCCGATCTGCGCCTCGCCGCCGCGGGCGCGCGACATGAAGGTGAGGAAGATGTCGCCGGTCTCGTCCCTGTAGAAGACGCTGGTGCCGGGAAGCTCCTTCGATGTCCGTGGACGGGTCTCGAAATTGTAGGTGGTGCAGCCGGCGGCGATCTGCTTGTCGGTGAAGGAGACCTGCATGTCGAAGTTGAAATCCGAGACATAGGACGACACCCAGTCGAACTTCCAGCCCATGCGCTGCTTGTAAGGCAGAAGTTCCGCCAGGGGAGCGCGCGAAACCACGACCAGCGACACGTCGTGATGCCGTAGATGCTGATTGGCGCCGTCGATATGGTCGGCAAGGAATGAGCAGCCCTCGCAATGATGGGTGCAGCCCGGCCCGAACATGAAGTGATAGACGATCAGCTGGCTGTTAGTGCCAAACAGGTCGGTCAGTCTGTTTGGCCCTTGTTCGGTCTCGAAGACATAGTCTTTCCTGATCTTCAGCCAGGGCAGTTCACGCCGTTCCGCGGCGATCCGCTCGCGAAACCGCGTCAGTTCCTTCTCGCGCGCCAGATGTGCCTTGTGCGCCTGGAACCAGTCTTCGCGCGAAACGATCTTGTTGCGATGCATGAACCTCTCCCTGAATGTCATCCCAAGGACGTTGGGGATGGGCGCAACCCGACATCGCCGGAGAGGAAATAAGGACGGAGAGGCTCCGCCCCAAGCCCTGCAAGTCACAAACAAAAAACCCGGGCGCATCGGCCCGGGTTCGAAGGAGGAAGAAAGGACTGTGATCAGGCGGCCTGTTCCAGGCTCGCCTTCCATTTTCCGAGCGCTGCCAGATGGTTCATGTGGGCGCGATGGGTGAAGGCGGCCTGGCCGGCGGCAACGTTCGAGGCTTTGCCGCTCCAGGCTTTCTGTGGCGCGGCCTGCAGCGCGCGACCATAGGAGAAGGTCAGCTTCCACGGGTGCGGCCCGATGGCGTTGATGGCGTTGAGATTGGCGGTCGCCTCTTCGTCTTCCTGGCCGCCGGAAAGGAAGGCGATGCCCGGCACCGCTGCCGGCACTGTCTCGCGGAACAGTTTTATGGTCTTTTCGGCGACTTCTTCGGGGCTGCTCACCTTGCCCGATTTCCTGCCGGCCAGCACCATGTTGGGCTTCAGGATGGTGCCTTCCAGCACGACGCGCGCCGCATGGAGCTCGTCATAGAGCTTGATCAGCGTTGCCTTCGAAATGTCGTAACAAGTGTCGATGTCGTGGGCGCCGTCCATCAGCACCTCCGGTTCGACGATCGGCACGATGCCGGCTTCCTGGCAGAGGGCGGCATAGCGGGCGAGCGCATGAGCATTGGAGCCGATCGAGGTCGCCGAAGGGACGCCCTTGGCGATATCGATGTCGATTACCGCGCGCCATTTGGCGAAGCGGGCGCCGAGCTTGTAGTAGTCGGCAAGCCGTTCGCGCAGGCCATCGAGGCCTTCGGTGACGGTGTCGCCGGGAAACCTGGCCAGCGGCTTGGCGCCGGCATCGACCTTGATGCCGGGGATGGCGCCGGCCGCCTTGATGATGTCGACCAGCGGCGTGCCGTCGGCGGCCTTCTGGCGGATCGTCTCGTCATAGAGGATGACGCCGGAGATGTAGCGGGTCATCGCCTCCCTGGTGCGGAACATCATCTCGCGGTAATCGCGGCGGCTGTCGGCGGTCGATTCGACGCCGATGACGTCGAAGCGCTTCTTGATGGTGCCGGAACTTTCGTCGGCGGCCAGCAGGCCCTTGCCATCGGCGACGATCGCAGCGGCAATGTCTTCGAGACGTTCGCTCATTGTTGCTTCTCCTGAAACGGTTGTTCCGCGCTTAACGGAAGTCTACCGCCAAAGGAATGGCATCGGAAAGCTCGAATCGATTGAAGCCTCGGGCGGCCTTGTTCGCTCTCCGAGTGTTGATCGCCTCGGAGCCTCAGCGCTTCAACACATCGACGCCGGGCAGCGGCTTGCCTTCCATCCACTCCAGGAAGGCGCCGCCTGCGGTCGAGACATAGGTGAAGTCGTCGGCGACGCCGGCGTGGTTGAGCGCCGCGACCGTATCGCCACCGCCTGCGACCGAGACCAGCTTGCCTTCCTTGGTGCGCGACGCCGCATGCTTGGCCGCCGCCACCGTCGCATGGTCGAAGGGCGCGATCTCGAAGGCGCCGAGCGGGCCGTTCCAGACCAGTGTCGCGGCGCGGTCGATCCATTCGCCGATGGTCGTCACGGTTTTGGCGCCGACATCGAGGATCATCCCGTCGGCCGGCACATCGGAGATGGCGACGGTCTCGCAGGCCGCGCCCGCCTTGAACTCCCTGGCGACGACGCCGTCGACCGGCAGGATGATGGCGCAGCCGGCCTCGGCCGCCTCGATCATGATCTGCTTGGCGGTTGAGGCGAGATCATGCTCGCACAGCGATTTGCCGACATCGGTGCCGCGCGCGGCGAGGAAGGTGTTGGCCATGCCGCCGCCGATGACCAGCGCGTCGACCTTCTTCACCAAGTTCATCAACAGATCGATCTTGGTCGAGACCTTGGCGCCGCCGACAATGGCGACGACCGGACGAACCGGTTTTCCCAAGCCCTTCTCCAGCGCCTCAAGCTCGGCTTGCATGGTGCGGCCGGCAAAAGCCGGCAACAGATGCGCCAGCCCCTCGGTCGAAGAATGCGCGCGGTGCGCGGCCGAGAAGGCGTCGTTGACGAAGATATCGCCATTGGCGGCGAGTTTTTCGGTGAAGGCCGGGTCATTCTTTTCTTCGGCCTTGTAGAAGCGAGTGTTTTCGAGCAGCAGCACGTCGCCCTTGTTCATGGCGGCGACAGCGCTTCCGGCCGTGTCGCCGACGCAATCCGAGGCGAAACCGACGGGGCGGCCGAGCACTTCTGCCGTGGCTTTGGCGATCGGCTCCAGCGAGAATTCGGGCGAAGGCCCATCCTTGGGTCGGCCGAAATGGGCGAGCAGGATGACCTTGGCGCCCTTGGCCGATAGCTCGGCGATGGTCGGTGCGATGCGTTCGATGCGGGTGGCGTCGGTGACTTTGCCCTCAGTGACAGGCACGTTGAGGTCGACGCGCACCAGCACGCGCTTGCCGCTGATGTTGCCGATATCGTCGAGTGTCTTGAAGGCGGCCATGCGGGTTCCTTTCGCGAAAAACCGGGGGACCATACCCCGCATCGGCGACGATGCAAGGCTTAGGGCGCGCTCGAACCGAAATTTTGAAGTGGGCACGATCTTGCACTGGCGGGCGGATGAATGGCTCCGCTCAATAGCGGGTTTGTCAGCTTTCGGTTGCTGCCTTTTCCGGCGCTGGCTCTGGGGCCGGTTTCTCGTCCGCCCGCGCCTCGTCCGCCTGCGCCTCGGTCGGCTTGCGCCAATTGCGGATGAAGGCGGAAAGACGGTCGCCGATTTCTCCGGCGCTGAGGAAGACCGGCACCCGCGCCACCGGCGCGGTCGGCTCGAACGACAGGCCGAGGCCTATGATCTTCCCCTTGTCGTCGACGTCGCGGACGATCAGTTCTATCGGGCCGAGCAGCACGCGGTCGGCATATTCGGCATGGCCGCCGAGCCGCGCCGTGACCAGCGCGCCAACGGTGAGCTTTTGCTCCGCTTCGGTCAGGCCCGGCGTATAGGCTGCTTCCAGTTCGGCGGCGGGGCGCGCTGGATCGACGGCGAAGGCGCCGAAGAAATCGGCATCTTCGGGATCGACCACGGCACGGCTGGCGAACAGCTTGTCGAGCAGGCGCGGATAGCGATCCGGGACGAAAATGTAGACCTGGTCGCCGGCGGCGAGCCGGCCCATGTCCTGGAAGCGCATCGAACGGCCGTCACGCAGCACCAGCGAGGGTCGCGCCCAGCGTGGGATGCGCTCGCCGCGCGCCACCGGGCTGCCGGGTGCGACGCGATAGGCGAGAAGCTCGTGATGGGCCGAACCCGGCAATTCCAGCTCGACCTTGTCCAGCGGTCCGAGCCGCGCCGGCACGATCAAACCGAGGCGGCGCGCCAGCGGTCCGACCGTCCAGCCCTGGATGACCAGCGACACCAGCACGATGATGAAGGCGGTGTTGAAGATGACACGGCCATTTTCCAGCCCGCCGAGCAGCGGGGTGATGGCAAGCAGGATCGACACCGCGCCGCGCAGGCCGACCCACGAGACAAAGGCGACTTCGGGGCGCGGCATGCGGAACGGGATCAGGCAGAGCCAGACTGCGACCGGCCGCGCCACGAACATCAGGAACAGGCCGAGCAGCACCGCCGGCACCATGATCGCCGGGAATTGCGAGGGCGTCGCGAACAGGCCGAGGATGAGGAACATGATGATCTGTGCCAGCCATGACATACCGTCCTGGAAGCGCTTGAGGATGGTGACGGCGCGGATATCGGAATTGCCCGAGATGAGGCCGGCGATATAGACCGCCAGGAAGCCAGAGCCGCCAATGGCGCCGGCGGCGGCAAAGACCATCAACGACAAGGTCAGCACGAAGATCGGCAGCAGGCCATGGTCGAGATTGAGCCGGTCGACGAGACGCACGATGGCGAGGCCGCCGAGCACGCCGACGACAGCGCCAAGGCCCATGTTGAGGAGGAAGCCGAGGAAAAGGCTGGTGACCAGGACGTTGGTCTCGGGGTTGGCATGAGCGGCGATGATCTCGACCAGCGTGATGGTCAGGAAGATGGCGATGGGGTCATTGGTGCCGGATTCCACCTCGAGCGTCGAGCGCACGCGTTCGCGCAGATTGATCTCGCCGGCACGCAGCAGGAAGAACACGGCGGCCGCATCGGTGGAGGCGACTGCGGCGCCGAGCAGGAAGGATTCCAGCCAGGTGAGGTCGAGCAGATAGTGGGCGGCGGCGCCGAACAGGCCGGTGGTCAGAATTACGCCGAAGGTCGCCAGCGACAACGCCGGGCCGGCTGCCTGCCGCAAGGCGTTGAGCGGCGTGCCGAAGCCGGAATCGAACAGGATGACGGCCAGCGCCAGTGAGCCGGCAAAATAGGCGATGCGGGCATTGTCGAACTGGATGCCGAGACCGTCGGTGCCGGTGGCGAGGCCAATGCAGAGGAACAGGAGCAGAAGAGGGGCGCCGAAGCGGAAGGCGATCAGGCTCGAAAACGCGGCGGCGACGACAAGCGCTGTGCCGACCAGCGTGACGAGATAGATCGCATGCTCCATCCTGAAATCAGCCCCTCAAATTCGTCTGTCTCCTGCTTTGCGAGAGAGTGGGGCGAAGACGTGACCAGTGCAAGGCGGCAGGGTGGCTTTTTGGCCTATGCCGCTGATTTTCGGATGTTTTGGCGCCCAGGACACGATTCGGGAAGGCGCAAGCTGCGCTCATGAAAAACGCCCGGGCAAAGCCGGGCGTTCCAAGTCTCGAAAAGAGGGCTTTGTGATCAGGCGATGGTCTTGCCGAAGGCGACCGATGTGTCGCCCATGCGGTTGGAGAAACCCCATTCATTGTCGTACCAGGAGAGCACCGATACGAAATTGCCGTCCATCACCTTGGTCTGGTCGAGCGCCATGATCGAGGAGCGCGGATCGTGGTTGAAGTCGATCGACACGTTCGGGTGATGAGTGACGCCGAGAATGCCCTTGAGCTTGCCGTTGGAGGCGGCGATCACCGCTTCGTTGATCTCCTGCACCGTGGTCGACCGCTTGGCGATGAACTTGAAATCGACGACCGAGACGTTCGGGGTCGGCACGCGGATCGAGATGCCGTCGAGCTTGCCCTTGAGGTCGGGCAGCACCAAGCCGATCGCCTTGGCGGCACCGGTCGAGGTCGGGATCTGCGACAGCGCCGCGGCGCGGGCGCGGTAGAGATCCTTGTGCATGGTGTCCAGCGTCGGCTGGTCGCCGGTGTAGGAGTGGATCGTCGTCATCATGCCTTTTTCGATGCCGACCGTTTCGTGCAGCACGGCTGCCAGCGGCGCCAGGCAGTTGGTGGTGCACGAGGCATTCGAGATGACGATATGATCCTTGGTCAACTGGTCGTGGTTGATGCCGTAGACCACGGTGAGGTCGGCGCCTTCGGCAGGGGCCGAAACGACGACGCGCTTGGCGCCAGCGGTCAGGTGTGCCGCTGCCTTGTCGCGGGCGGTGAAGATGCCGGTGCATTCGAGCGCGATGTCGATGCCGAGTTCCTTCCACGGCAACTGCGTCGGATCCTTGATCGCGGTGACCTTGAACGTCTCCTTGCCGACGGTGATCTGGTCGCCGGATACCGAGACTTCATGCGGGAAGCGGCCGTGCACGCTGTCATAGCGCAAGAGGTGCGCATTGGTCTCGACTGGGCCGAGGTCGTTGACGGCGACGACGTCGATGTCCTTGCGGCCGGATTCATGGATAGCGCGCAGGATGTTGCGGCCGATGCGGCCAAATCCGTTGATGGCAACTCTGACGGTCATAATTCTCTCCCTGGGAGTTGGAGGGCGGACGAGGGGTCTGCAGTTTCATAGCGGCGGAAGCAGAAAGAATCCAGCCGCACTGGCGTGGATTTAAATCGATTAAGTTGAGCCAGCCCGGCGAAGCCGTTTTCGCGGTTTCGCCGAACTGGCCCAGAATCTTACTTGGCGTGCAGGCGGGCTTCCGCCGCCTTGGCCGCGGCCTCGGCGGTAATGCCGAAATGCGGATAGAGTTGCTCGATCGTGCCCGACGCGCCGAAGCCGGTCATGCCGACGAAGATGCCGTCTGAGCCGATCAGATGATCCCATCCCTGGCGGATGCCGGCTTCGATCGCCATCTTGATCGGCGCATTGCCGATCGTCTTCTTGCGGTAGTCGTCGCTCTGCTGGTCGAACAGTTCGAAGCAGGGAACCGAGACGACGCGGGTCGGATGGCCGTGCTTTTCCAACAGCTCGCGCGCGCCAAGTGCGATCTCGACCTCGGAGCCGGTGGCGAAGATCGTTATCGCCGCCTCGCCGCTGGCGGCGGCCAGCTCATAGGCTCCCTGGCTGCTGAGGTTCTTGGCCGTGAATTCGGTGCGCACCGTCGGCAGGTTCTGGCGGGTCAGCGCCAAGGTCGACGGCGTCTTTTCCGACTCCAGGGCGATCTGCCAGCATTCCGCGGTTTCGACCGCGTCGGCCGGGCGGAAGACATTGTGGTTGGGGATCGCGCGCAATGCCGCCAGATGCTCGACCGGCTGGTGGGTCGGGCCGTCTTCGCCCAGACCGATGGAATCATGGGTCATGACGAAGATCGAGCGGATGCCCATCAGCGAAGCCAGACGCATTGACGGGCGGGCATAGTCGGAGAAGCACAGGAAGGTACCGCCATAGGCGATGAGGCCGCCATGCAGCGTCAAGCCATTGATGGCGGCCGCCATGCCATGTTCGCGAATGCCGTAGTGGACATAACGCTGGCCGTAATCGTCGGGCGTAATGTTCTTGGTCTGGCTGGTCTTGGTGTTGTTGGAGCCGGTCAGGTCGGCGGAGCCGCTTATGGTTTCCGGCACGGCGCCGTTGATGACCTCCAGCGCCATTTCCGAGGATTTGCGGGTGGCGACCTTCGGCTTGTCGGCCGACAGCTTCTTCTTGTAGTCGGCGATGACGGCGTCGAAATTCGACGGCAGCTTGCCGGCGAGGCGGCGTTCGAACTCGGCCTTCAACTTGGGCTCGGCCTTGGCCAGACGTCCCTCCCAGTCGGTTCGCGGCTTGGCGCCGGTTTTACCGGCGGCGCGCCATGCGTCAAGGATGTCGGCCGGAATCTCGAAGGGCGGCGAGTCCCAGTTGAAGAA
>NZ_RZQP01000010.1:0-62069 GCF_003998165.1 Mesorhizobium sp. M7A.F.Ca.US.007.01.2.1
GGATTCGGACCAGCCTACCCTCGCGTTCCAGTTCGACGAGATCGCGGCGGATCGTCATGTCGGAAACGGCAAGTTCGGCCGCTGCCGCGGCGACGGTGAGCGACCCCGTCCGGCGCAGCAAAGCCAGGATGCGTGCCTGCCGGTCGTGCGCGAGAAGGCGCTGACGATCGGCGTCGCGCGGTGCGCCATGCGGCGATGTCTCGGGAAGGGTGGTGTCGTCTGCCATCGATGTATCCGGTGGGTAAGCCGCCGACGAAGCGGTCTGCTGATCTTCACACTACCGCATGATCAAACATTTTCAAACAAAAATATGTTTGCAGTGTTCGATTTTATTGGTATGCATCTCGATATCAACAAAATGCGTTCCGCCATCAAGCAGAGAGAATACGACCATGCCGGCTGTCTCCGTCACGCCTCCCGTGCTTGCCGAACTCGCGGGCAAGCGAGCCTTCGTGACGGGCGGTGGCGCGGGGATCGGCCGGGCGATCGCGACCGCCCTGACGCGGCAGGGCGTCGCCGTGGCGATCGGCGATCTGGATCCCAAGGCGGCACGTCAGGCGGCTGAGGAAATTGGTGGCGGTGCCGCCGCCGTCACGGTCGATGTCCGCCGCCGCGATTCCGTCGAGGCGGCCTTCTCCACCGTACTGGAAGCGCTTGGCGGCTGCGACATCCTGATCGCCAATGCCGGCGTGTCCACCATGCAGCACGCGCTCGATCTGACCGACGAAGAGTGGGACTTCAACTTTTCGGTCAATGCCCGCGGTGTATTCCTGGCAAATCAGATCGCTGGACGGCATTTTGTCAAGCAGGGCACGGGCTGCATCGTCAACACCGCCTCGCTTGCCGCGAAGGTCGGTGCGCCGCTCCTGGCGCATTATTCGGCATCCAAGTTCGCCGTGCTCGGCTGGACGCAGGCCTTTGCCCGCGAGCTCGCGCCCAAGGGGATACGCGTCAATGCCGTCTGTCCGGGGTTCGTCAAGACCGGCATGCAATCGCGCGAAGTCGAGTGGGAGGCGCATCTGCGGCAAGTCACGCCCGAACGGGTGGTCGCCGACTATATCGCGCAGACGCCGCTCGGCCGGCTCGAGCTGCCGGAGGATGTCGCCGACGTCGTCGTGTTCCTCTGCTCGGATCAAGCCCGCTTCATGACCGGCCAGGGCGTCAACGTGACCGGCGGCGTCTACATGACCTGACGGCCTTTCGGCGGCTGTAGCCGGATCCTGATGCGGGCACGCGCCTATCCAAAAAAGTGAACACATATGATCAGAAGTTAGGCTTTTAATGTTATATTTTGTTCTCTAAGATGACCGTTCGCTCGACTTCGGCCTTCGGCGTCAGCCGGGTCAGACGGGTTCATGAGGAAAGTCTATGGCGTCTATCGAGCTCGATCGCGTTTCCAAGCTCTACGGCAATGGCAATTACGGGGTGCATGAGGTCGATCTCACCATTCCCGATGGTGAATTCGTGATCTTTCTCGGTCCGTCGGGATGCGGCAAGTCGACGACGCTGCGGATGATTGCCGGCCTGGAGAGTATCTCCTCCGGCGATCTCCGCATCGGTGGCAAGAGCGTCGCCAATGTCGCCCCGCGCGACCGAAACGTCGCCGTGGTGTTCCAGAGCTACGCGCTCTATCCGCATATGTCGGTGCGGCAGAATATGGCCTTCGGGCTGAAGATGCGCGGCACCGACGCGGCGGTTATCGATGCCAAGATTGCAGACGCCGCTAACCTGCTCGGTCTGCAGAATCTTCTCGGCCGCAAGCCGGCAGCGCTTTCGGGTGGCCAGCGGCAGCGTGTCGCGCTCGGCCGGGCGATCGTTCGCGAACCGGCGGCCTTCCTGCTTGACGAACCGCTGTCCAATCTCGATGCGCAACTGCGTGCCGAGATGCGGCTCGAACTCGTGAAGCTGCACCGGCGCCTCGGCCGCACCATCGTCCATGTCACCCACGACCAGGTCGAGGCGATGACCATGGGCGATCGCATATGCATCATGCGCGATGGTCGCCTGATCCAGGCCGGCCGGCCGCTTGAAGTCTATGCCGACCCGGTCAACACCTTCGTCGCACGCTTCCTGGCGACGCCGCCGATGAACCTCATTCCGGCCACGCTTCAGGCCGCACCTGGCGAAGGGCTCTCCGTCCTGACCGACAGTGGTGCCGTGCTTGCCGTCCCCGCCCGCCACCGCAACGCTTATGGCGAGCGTGCCGGGCGCCGCGTCATTCTGGGCGTGCGGGCCGAGGATTTCCACGAAAGCCCCGACAAGCCGGACTGGCAGAAGATTGCCGTACGGGTTGTGGCCGTCGAGGCTCTCGGCGCCGAGAACGTCCTGATCGGCCAGATTGCCGGTCAGGCCACCGGCAGGGATGATGCTCACCCCGCGGGGGGCGACAAGCCGTTGGAGATCGCCGCCCGCCTCAGCCGTTATTTCACGGCGCCCGTCGGCTCGATGGTCGAACTCTACATCGACCCGCTGCCGATGCACCTCTTTGATCCCGAAACCGAACTGGTCATCGCGCGGCCGAGCCTCATGGGGGCCACGCGATGACCAGCATGGACAGAAACGAACGGCCGGCCTTTCGTCGCCGCTTCGGCTTGCATTTCGGGCTGATTGTCGTCTGCGCCATCGTGCTGCTGCCGCCGCTCTGGGTGCTGCGGACAAGCTTCGTCCCCGAGCAGTTGTCCTACAGCAACGAGCTGATGCCGGCCTTTACGACGGACAATTATTCGGCGCTGCTGTCGAGCCGCTTCGGTCAATCCTACCTCAACAGCCTGATCGTCGCGCTCGGCTCGGTTCTGCTCGCATTGCCTTTTGCCGCCACCACCGGCTATGCCTTCGCCCGCTTCCGCACGGGCGGTCGTTGGGCGCGTTTTGCCGTTCTGGCGACGCAGATGTTGCCGCCCGTGGCGCTGGTGCTGCCGACCTTCACGCTGTTCCGAAGCCTGGAGCTCAGCAATTCGCTGACGGGGCTGATCATCGTCTATGCCGCGCTCAACCTGCCTTTCCTGACCTGGATACTGATGGGCTTCTTCGAGGGCATTCCAGTGGATCTGGAATGGGCGGCGATGACCGACGGCGCGACCGCCTGGGGCGCCTTCTGGCGTATTGTCCTGCCGGTGTCGATGCCCGGTATCGCGGCCGCCGGCGTGCTCGGCTTTATCCTGGCGTGGAATGAGTTTTTGTTTGCCCTGGTTTTGAGCGGGCCGAAGACGGCAACCATACCGGTTGCGCTTGCGGCGTTGCAGACCTCGAACGGCGTCCAGATCGCCAAGGTTTCTGCCGGCGTCGTCCTTGCCATCCTGCCGCTGGTCGTGGCTTCCCGCTTCATCCAGCGTTTCATCGTCCAGGGCTTGACGTTCGGCAGCGTGAAATAGGCCGGCCGCTCCGAGAGCCGACATGGCTCGCTAGCCGGTTATGAAATCGTGGCGGGATCACCGCCGCGTCCAGAGGGAAAGAGGAGTAGAGAGTTATGACTTGGAACAAGCAGACCTTGATCAAAATGCTGATGACGGCCGTGAGCGGGGCAGCTGTTGTCAGCGCATCGCTTCCGGCCAGGGCGGCTGAGCCCATCACCTTGCACGCCTTGATGGAGGACGTGCCGGAAACCAAGATCATTGAAGCGCTGTTGCCCGAATTCGAGAAGCAGACCGGCATCAAGGTCGAGTTTGAGAAGATCGGCTATCCTGACATGCACGACAAGCTGGTGTCGCAGCTGACCGCGCCGCAGAGCTACTACAATGTGCTCGAGGTCGACTTCCTGTGGGCCGGCGAATTTCCGGCGGCCGGCTGGCTGGCCGACCTGAAACCCTTCGTCGAGAAATCCAAATACGATCTGAGCCCCTTCATTCCCTCGACGCTTGACCTGCTCGGCCGAACCGAGGACCAGCTGTTCCTGGTGCCCATGTACAACTACTCGATGGGCCTCCTCTACCGGAAGGACCTGATCGGCGACGAGAAGCTCAAGGCCGCCTACAAGACGGCAACCGGCAAGGAGCTCGCTTTGCCGACGACGCTCGAAGATTATGTGGCGATTTCCAAATTCATGAAGGCCAATGCCGGTGTCGCCGGGGCCGCGATGCAGGGCCAGCGCGGCGATCCCAACAGCATGGAATTCTCCAACTACCTGTTCTCCGCCGGCGGCAGCTATCTCAATGCCGACGGCAAGGCGAGCCTCGACACGGCAGAGGCCAAGAAGGCGCTCGATCTCTATGTCGACAATATCCAGCACGGCGCCCAGCAAGGTGCCGTGTCGGCCACGCTCGACGACACCATGCGCCTGATGTGCAGCGGTTCCGCCTTCAGCATGGTCACCTATTGGTGGATGCTGCCGCAGATGGACGATGCCGTGAAGTGTCCGACGGTCGCCGGCAAGGTCGGCCTGTCGGTGATGCCGGGCGGCCATGGCGAGAGCGGCGGCTGGGGCTGGGGCATTCCCAAGAACACGTCGCCGGAAGAGCAGGAAGCCGCCTGGACCTTCATCCAGTGGGTGCAGAGCAAGGATGTTTCGGTGAAGCGCGCGCTCGAGGGCCACGCGCCCGTGCGCAGCGATGTCTATGCCGATGCGGCGGTGCTGGCGAAATATCCCTTCTACAAGACCGCCCAGGATGTGGTGGCGACCGGCAAGTCGTTCCCGATCTTCACCTATTCGGCGCAATACGAGGATCTGCTCGGTACCCAGCTTTCGCTGGCGGCTGGCGGCCAGGCGACATCGGACGCGGCGCTGAAGGCAGCTTCCGACGGCCTGCAGGGGCTCCTCGACAAATAGCGGTCCGGCTCGGCAAGGAGATCCGGCGCGGCGGTGTCAGCCGCGCCGGATCTTCCAGACCCCGGATCTTGACGAGATCAGCAACGCCACCCCGACCAAGGCTCGGCCACGATGCACAATGCGATCAAAAAAGGATGGGCTGCCCGTGGCCGCGAGTGGCGGACCGGCTGGGCCTTTGCCTTGCCCGGCCTGCTGCTGCTGGCGATCGTGATGGGCTTTCCCCTGGCCTATGCCTGCATCCTCTCGATCTCCTCGATGACCTTGATCAAGCCGCAGCTCCTGCCGCTTGTCGGGTTCAAGAATTTCGCCTCGATGATCGGCGATGAGCTGTTCTGGAACGCGCTCTGGCTCACCGTGCGCTATTCGGCGGTGACCGTGGTCGGCGAATTCGTGATCGGGCTCGGCATTGCCCTGATGCTCAACCGGACGGTCCGGATGAAGCCGGTCTATTTCGCGGTTCTGACCATTCCCATGGCAATGTCGCCGATCAGCGTCGCCCTGATCTGGCGCATGCTGCTCCAGCCCAATCTCGGCATCGCCAATCATCTCATGGAGATATCAGGCCTGCCGCGCCTCGATTGGCTAGGCACGCCAGGCATGGCGCTCTGGACGATGGCGGCGATCGACATCTGGCAGCAAATGTCCTTCGTCGTGCTGATCCTCGCCGCGGGGCTCGCCGCTTTGCCGCGCGATCCCTATGAGGCGGCTGAAGTGGACGGCGCGCGCGGCTGGCAGCAATTCCTCTACATCACGCTTCCGATGCTTCGGCCGGTCGCGGCGATCACCATCATCATCCAGCTGATCAACGAATTCCGGACCTACGATCTGCCCTATGTCCTGACCAAGGGCGGGCCAGGCAACGCGACCGAAGTGCTGAGCTTCTTTGCCTATCGCCGTGCCTTTCTCGGCCTTTCGCTCAACGAAGGCGCGGCAGCCGCGTTCGTGCTGCTGCTGATCGTCCTTCTGCTCACCGTGATCTTCTTCGCCGTCCTGGAACGCTCGCAATCGGGAGAGGGCCGGAAGTAGGGCTGTTAAGCCTTGAGCAATCTATGCGGTCTATCCTGGTTTGCAGATTGTCGAGGGAACATGAAACGCAAGCCGCTCCTGCTTTTCGCCTTTCCGTTTCTCATTCTGGCGGTCCTGGCAGGGGAGCGCATGGCGACCTTGTTGCTGGGCATCTATCCAGCCAGCCCCACCGCATGGTGGCTATGGCTTGAACTGCGCCCCTTGTCGACGGTGCTTTGGCAGCAGGTGGATGTCTGGCTGGGCGGTTCCATGGCTTTCGAAGCCGCTATCCTTGCCGCCGCATCGATCGTCTGCTGGATGGCGTGCCACGCCAAGCGGTCGGCTTTCTTCTTCCTCGCCAACCATATCGCCCTGATTTTCGCCGGGCTGATGATCGCGGTCGGCAGCCATTCGGAAACGGCGAGCACGATTGCTGAATTCACGTCGCCCAAGGGTCTTCCCTATTCGCTGGCCGTCGATTTCACCTTCAAGAACAGCTTGGTGCTGCTTTTGGGCTTCGTGGCCTGTGCCTACTGCCACATCGCCTTCCTCACCGAGGCGCGGGAGCGGTCCGTCCGGGCCATCCGCATCCTGGCGCTGCAGCGCGATCTCTAGATCGTTCGCCACTTACACCTTGCACGATCCGGGCTCTGCTGGGTCTAGTTGATCCGGCGGTAATAGACCTTGCCGTCGGGCTGCTGGATGCGCTGGTAATTGGAGCTGGGAGCAGGGGGCGACGCCGAGGCGATTCTCCTCCTGGGTGCGGGCGCTTCGATGACGCCGGGCTCGCTCGCGCTTTCGCCGTCGAGGGCTTCGGGCGCTTGCGCCAGCGTGCTGGTAGCGATCTCGGATGGCTCTTCCGCACCCGGCATGGCCTCGCCGCCGGCGACCGGCATAGTCTGCCCCAGCCGGGCAATGCTGGCATCGATCTCGTTGAAGCTGCCTTGCAACTGGCTGTCCAGTTTCTCGAACCGGCTCTGAAAACCGTTGTTGACCGTGTCGAGCCGGGCCGCGATCCGCTGCTCGAACGCGCCGAGTTGCTCCAGCCGCGCCTCGACGAAACGCAGGTCGCTCATGCCCCGATAGAGATAGACCGCGGCCGCCATGTTGACCGTGGTGATCAAAAGCGCGCCACCGGCGACGATGAAGCCGATCGTCTTTGCCTTGCTGGGTTTCCCGGCGGCAGCCGGTTCGCGCTGTTCCTGGTTTCCGATATCGATCGCCGGCATGTCCGGTTCGCTGATCATCGTCATTGGACCACCACCTTTGCGCCGACCGCGACGCGTTTGAAAAGATCGATCACATCCGTGTTGGTGAGGCGAAAACAGCCCGATGTCCCGTCGAAGCCGACACCCGACGGGTCGTTGGTGCCGTGTATGCGGTAGAGCGTGTCGCGCCCGTCCCGAGACAGGTAGAGCGCCCTTGCGCCGAGCGGATTGTAAGGGCCGGCGGGCACCATTTTCGGCAGCTCCGGCTGGCGCGCGCGCATTTCCTGCGGCGGGCGCCACTCCGGCCATTCGGTCTTCGCCCCCACCTTGACGATGCCGGTCCAGCCGAACCCGTCGCGCCCGACGCTGATCTGGTAGCGCAGCGCCTGGCCCTGGCGGGTCACCAGGTAAAGCGCCTTCTCGTCCTTGCGGATGATGATCGTTCCCGGCTGCTCGGCGGTTCTAAAGGCAACGGCCTTGCGCAGGCTGGGTCCCATCGCCGGCAGAGGCGGCCGCTCCGAAAGTGCTGATCGCGCCTCGGCGAAGCCGTGGACGAACAGCGCCAGCGCCATGCCGAGCACGCAGGCGCCGGCGAGCTTTGGGGCGATCCGGTATCTATCGGGCAGCGTCATCGAGCCGCTCTTTGAACATCCGCTTCAGATCCTTGTTGAAGCGCGCCCGCCCATCCACTTCGGAAGGCGGGATGGCCCTGTTCAGCGCATCGGTCAGAAGCGCATTGTCCAGCGCGACCGACTTGATGTGCGGCGCCTTGAAGATCTTTTCGAGCTCGCTGCGCGAAAAATGGTTCCCGAACCATTTGCGCTTGTGCTTGTTGGCGACCAGCGTGATGCTGACCGCATTGCCGCGCAGCTCGCGGATCTTCTTGTAGAGCCGCTTGCCTTGCCGCAGCGAAGCGACATTGAGTTCGAACACGATGAAGATCTCGTCGCTCGTCGACAGCACGGAATTGTGCCAGGGCGTTTCCAGATTGGGCAGGTCGATGACGATGTCGTCGAAGCGGTAGGCGACGAGGTCGAGCAGCCGGAAGACGAAATCGCTGCCATGCGGCTCGAACGGCAGTTGCGGCCGCTCGAATGCATAGAGGGTGAGGCCGGACGGGCGCGACAGCTTGATGACGTCCATCAGCTCGACATCGAGCCGCTCCGGCTGGCCGATGATGCCGGCAAGATCGAACTGGTTGAACAGATTGAGATAGGCGCCGCAATTGGCGCTCTGGAAATCCAGGTCGACGAGGCAGGTGGACGCAGCGCGCTCAGCTGATTTCGACGCCAGGAATTCGGCAGCCGAGAGCGCCAGCGGCGGCGCCGGCGCCACGACGCTGGCGCTGATGAAGGTGATGATCCGGCTCTTGGTTCCCTGGTTGCCGGTGTCGTGGAAGGTCACCGCATTGAGCAGTTCCTTGCCGTCGAGCGGCTTGTGCAGCCAGTCCGAGGCGTTCATGCGCACCAAAACGCGCGTCTGCTCCGAGGTCAGCTCGTCGGAAACCGCGATCAGCGGCACGCTGGCCCACAGCGCGCGCGCCTCGACGATGCCCGGCCTGCCGAGCAGCTCGCCATTGCCGAGATCGAGGATGACGATGCCCGGGCGCGTGTCGGCCGGCGGCCCCTTGAGGAAGTCGCTCGTCTCGGAAACCCTGACATCATAGATCGCCAGCGCATCGAGCCGCGTCGCCACATCGCGCTTGAAATTCGGATCCGACGAAAACAGCGCCACCTGCTTGCGCTTAGTCGGCGTAACCTTGGTGTTGATGGCGTTCATGGCGTGTACGTGCTTTTCATGTCTTCGCCCGTGACCGTGCTCAGCATGGAGGGCATGGTGATGGTTCCGAACCCAAGCAGGCCGCCCAGAAAGAAGAACTGGAAGGGATGGTTGGTGATGCTCACCGTTATGGTTGGCACCGGGCCATTGGGGCGACTCCAATAGCCGAGGCCGGAGGCTTGATACTGGATCCTGACTTCGGATTTCTTCAGGTTGGGCAGGAATTTCTGCATTCCGGCGCGGATGCCGCTGCCGTTATAGATCGCGTCGAATGAGGCTTGGCTCGCATTCGAGGATTGGCACGCGCCTGTTCCGACACTGCAGCACGCGGTGCCCGCTACGCTCGCTGTGCAGACATAATTGTACGTGCCGGCCGGCACGGCACTGCCAACCAGCGTCGCATCACTGGGTGTCTTGGTCTCCAGGGGTAGCCCGGTCGCCACGGGTGTCGAAATCCGTGCGAGCCTCGCGCCCATCTGCACAGCCTTGTTGGCGCTGTTCCACTGATAAAAGGCATAGCCGAAATCGACGAAACCGAGCAAAAGGGTCAGCAGCAGTGGCATGACGATGGCCATTTCGACCATCGTTGCGCCGGACTGGTCCGAGCTAAACCCAATGCGTGCCATCACCATCCGAAGACACGCTCCTGATGCGATGCCGTTATGTTGAGCGTTCCGAAACCCAGATAGCCCCAGAGCCCGATACCATTGTAGGGTACTGAGGTGCTGACCTTGACGACATCCACATTGGCAGTGCTGCTGAGATAAAGCTCGGTTTTGGTGGTGGTGTCTACAGCAGGCGTATGGCTCACGGTGACCGCCACCTGCGCCGTCGTCCAGCCGGAAACCCTCGCGCTGCCATTCGTAACCGCTCCATTCACCGCGAGGTTCGTTCCATATGAAACGCAATTGGCCCAGCTGCTGTCGTTGCAGCGCGCCATGTAGCGCGCACCATCCTCGACGCCGGCCTCGAGCAGCAGGCGGGTATTCAGTATGTTCGAGAATTCGAACACGCCCGCCGACAGCAGCAGCACGAAGGGGGCCACGATGGCCGTTTCGACCAAGGCTGCGCCTTGCTCGTCGCCGCGGAATCGCCGAATGAATTGTCTGAGTGCGATCAGCATGGGCCTACCGGTACAGTTGTGCTTCGTTGCGCTGAAGCTTCTTCAGCGTGCCCAGTCCGACCAAGGTACTGATGTCCTCGATTTCGCCGTAGATGTCGGCGTTGGGCGCGCCGCCTGCCGGCTCCGTCACGAACACGCTGGCAAAGGCCTGCACTGGCAAGGTCTGTCCGCCACCATGAACATTATTGGCCGTACAGTCGACAATCGCGACGTAGAGCAGCCGCCTGTCTGGCCCTTGAGTTGTCGCATTGCACTGGGGCGAAGTCTGTTCGAAACTGCTCTTCAGAGCAGCATCATTCTTGTGCTGAAGTTCATAATTGTAGACACAATATCGACTGGGGTTCGCACCACACACGTCTTTGACGATTTGGCCTTTGGAGGTGTCCTTCGGCCAGTTCGTGTCCCAATATCCCGGCTTCGCACTGGTGCCGTAGAAATTCCAGTCGCCCGTGCCGAGAGATCCGGCATTCGAGCACCCACCGGTAATGAAGCAATTGTCCCTGGGCAGCGCCATGTAATTCTTGGCCTGACCACTATTGGGCGCAGCATAGCTGCAGTTGTTTTTTCCTACGTTCGAAGCGACCATCCCCATTCGAACATTAGGTGCCGGTGGATTGATGGCCGGATCGGTCTTGTAGGGGCCGCCATTCGTGAAGATGTCGAAGCGGGTGTTGATACCGTCGTTGACTGGGGGAATGTTGCCCGGCCGGGTCGTCACCCCACTCTGATCGTAGCAGGCGGGCGGATTGGTGACCGCGAACATTTCGGTAATCGAGCCCGTATCTTTGTCGCCCTCGGGTGATGACAGGAATCCGTAGTTGCCCGGACCATACTGAGCGCTGGTGCCGCCTTGCTGCTGCTTCAGCCAGATCATCGGTTTCTTGGTGCCCGAGACGGCAGTCTGCAAATCGTTCAGCGACGTCGAACTGTTGGTAAAGGGATTGCAGATGAACATCGGCGTGAACTGGCATAGCGCGTTGGTGAAGCCGGCCACGGCCTGCGTCTGCACGTTGAAGCCATTGCTGCCGCCGAGAAAGCTTGCCGGAAAGATCGCCGCGAAAGCGGTTGGGTTCACCGTTACTTCTGCGAATTTTGCCACTTTGGGGTCGGTGGTGCTCCAATTGTGGCCATTGGCGTCGACACCCGCCGCGTTGAGCGCAATAGTGTCGTTAGCGGGTATCCCACTCAGATACCTCACGGTCAGGTCGGCGGCGACCAGCGTATGGTCGCCCGAGGTGGAAAATTTTGTCGTGTTGGCATTGGTGTTGGTGAGGAGACTGTCACGTACCCGATTAGCCCGAGTGATCGCATCGGGGTTGCCGTCCAGCTCTGCCGCCATGGCAAGCGCATAGGCGTCGGCGCCCTTCTGCATATCATTGTGCAGTCCGTTGGCCCGACTCATATCGATGGCCAGCAGGGCGAAGCCGACAAGCACCGGCAGCATGATGGCAACGAGGATCATCGCTATGCCGCGTTGATCGTTCCAGAAGGCACGAATGGTCCCCAACATGACCTTACTCTCTGCTTTCTTGCGCCAGAGCCCCTCGCATGCCCGGCGCCCTGCGCATCCCTTCGTTCAGTTCACTGTGTCACACCCGACCCGCCGACATTGACCGTGATCGCTGGTGGCGGCGGCGGTGGCGGTGGATATTTGTACCCTTGGGCAACGGCTGCGGCGCGTGCGCCGTCGCCTTCGATATGTGTGTTTCGGGACGCCGGGTTGAGCGGGTCGACCGTCTGCAGCAGCGAATTGAACTTCTGCGTGTCGCCGGCGGCCAGGGTCACCGAATCATAATGGTTCAGATAGTCCGCGGCGCAGCCCGACAGCGCGCTGGCGCACAGAATGAGGATCAAGGCGCTATTTCTTGACATAGAGCATCTTGTCCTTCGATTTGAAGTCGAGCATGTGGCCATAGGGGCCGGTGACGCCTTCGCCGGTTTCATATTTGCGGACCATGTCCTTGGTCACTTCCAACTGGCCGAGCACGAAGAACTCCGGATCGTTGGCGGGCCGTGTCTTGTCGAACGGCGTCGCCAGCTGTTCGCCGGGCTTCACCGGCCGCACGATATGCGGCGTGACGATCACCACCAGTTCGGTCTCTTCCTTCTGGTTGCTCGAACTGCGAAACAGCGTCCCGATCACAGGCACTTGGCCGAGCCAAGGCACCTGATCCTGGAGCTTGGTGGTCTTGCTGGACAGAAGCCCGCCGACCGCGAAGCTCTGGCCGTCGCGCAATTCGACGACGGTCGACAGTTTGCGGTTGGTGAAGATCGGGTCGCCGGCGGTGGTGAAGCCGGTCAGGTCACTGACCTCCGGCGCCAGGTTCATATGAATCTTGCCCTCGTCGAGTACGACCGGCGTGAACAGCAGATTGACGCCGAATTGCTTGTAGACGATGCTTATCTCACCGTCCTTGTCGAGAGTGCGGATAGGCACTTCCCCGCCGGCGTTGAAGCTGGCCTGCTCGCCGGAAAGCGTGGTGAGGTTGGGGTTCGCGAGCGTGCGCACCGCGCCTTTGGACTCGAGCGCCTCTATGATCAGGTCGACCTTGATGTTGCTGTCGATGACGCGCGTGATAAGCGCTCCGAAGGGCGCCGAGTTGGACAGGAGGCCGCTGAGCAGACCGCCCGGTCCGAGCACGACACCGTCCTCGTCAACGGCAGCAACACCGGTACCGGTACGGGTTGTGCCATCGCCGTTCCTGCTTTTGATCGACACGCCGAGGTCGCGGCCGGTGTTGCGCTTGGCTTCCAGCACGCGCACTTCCAAATTGACCTGCTGGCTGTCATCGACGATGACGGAGTTGATGACGGCATCGGGTCCATATTGCTGCGCAACCGCCATGATCGACGCCAGCGTAGCGCCATCTTTCACATGCCCGCCAAGCCTGACCCTGCCGTTGACCGAGCCCACTTCGATGCGCGACTTTGGCGCGACCTGGCGGATCGCCTGCGCCATGTCGCTGACATCGACGCCGACCTCGATCTGGAGGGCGCCGAGCGAGCGCTTATCGGTGGAGAACAGATTAACCGTGGTGGTGCCGGCGCCCTTGCCGATGACGTAGAGCGTGCGGTCGGTCATTGGCTGGGCATCGGCGATCTTCTCGTCGCCAACGACGATGTCGCCCAGATTGGCACTCACCTGGATCGTTACCGATTGCGACATCGGCAGGAAAATCCGATGGACGCTGGGGGTCGACACATCGATGAAGCGGTCGGCCGCATTGGCCGCCAGGCCCGACAGCAACAGCGCCCCTAGGCACGACAACGCGGCCGTCGCTATCCCTAAGCAATATCCCCGCATCCCCGTCTCCCCACTCGCTGCCGGTGGCAGTCCCGTTTATTAGCCGCACCTTATCATGGTTGTCGCGGCACGTCATATGTCTCGAGCTTCACACCCCGAAAAACGCCGATCGTTGCCCGCGCCGGCGGCTCAGGCTGCACATATTTGACCACTTCCTTGACGACCGGCTGCGGTGCCGCCATCACGATCGGAGCAGGCTTTACCTTGCCCAACTCGTCGAGGCGGCTTCCCACCCGCTCCACAGCCTGGGTCAACCCGGCAATCTTGTCCTCGGCGCGCTTGCGCTCGGCTGCAGCCTCCGCTTCGGCCGCTGCCTTCCTGTCGAGCTCCGCCTGCCTGGCGGCGACATCGGCCGGCGTTTCGCCGGTCAGGTCGGAAAGCGTCACCCGCTCGGTCATTTCGCCCTTGCTGGCGGCGGCCTGGCGCAGCGCCAGCGACAATTGGCCGGCGCCTGCCGCCAGCGTCAGCTTCTGCGCGTCCTTGGTGCTGGCTTCCAGCGTTACGGACTTCACCACGGTTGGGCTATCCTTGCTCACATCGGCCACTTGGTCGATGGCGAGCACCTTCATGCTCTGCAGCAGCACATCGACGAAACTCTTGTCCGCCCCATCATCGCCGCGCACCGTTCGCGTCAGCAGCACATCGACCCGGTCGCCCGGGAAGACGAAGCCGGCGACGCCAAGCACGTCGTTGACCCTGATGGACACAGCTTTCATGCCTTCGCCAAGCACGGCCGAAAGCGTGGCGCGTTGGCCTGGTCCAGTGATCTTGCTGGCGAGGACAGGTTCGTTGGCGCTAATGGTCTGCAGCGCCTGCCTGGTGCCTTCGCCGGCCAAGGCCTCTTTCGTTGTCTTGAAGGCGCCCGTTGGAATCGAGCCCGCAGGCCATGCGACTTCGCGCAATGTGTCTGCGCTCAGCGTATCGCCGAATTTCAGTGGTATTGCCGCGACTACAACCGTGCTGGCTTGAACGATTCCCGTTTGCGCCATGGCGCTACGCTGACCGGCCAGCCAGATGTTGACCAGAACCACGGCCAGGACGCCGAACACGCCGGCGAGCACTATCATGATGAGTGTGTTGGCGCGCATAACCCCAAACCCCAAAAGGCAAGATATCGGCGGAACAGGGCCCGGATCAGTTCATCCGGGCCCTGGCATTACTAGTGATTAGCCCGCAGCAGGGCAGGTCACGCCCGCCTGAGCCGAGGCACCCTGCAGCGTTGAGCAAAGGCTGGTGAACTGCCCTGAGACCCAGGCTCCGATCGCGATGATCGCAAGGATCGACGCAGCAGCAATAATGCCGACCAGGATAGAGTATTCGACCATGGCAGCGCCGTTTTCATCGTCGCGGAACTGCCGGGTCATCGTCATGAGCTTCTTCATGTCAATTTCTCCCTTTGGAGGTTGGAACCCGACGAGACAGAGCAAAGGATGAAAACCATACCCAAGCATCCCCCGTCATCTCGATCCTAGGTCCCGAGAAAATGCAGAGTCAAACGACATTAAGGGTTCCTTAACTTTCATATACGTGATTCGGCAAGAACATTGCAAAGTCAAATCTTATCAAGCGGTTGATTCTTTTCATTTTTTGATAGCCCTTAACCATTCGTTCACAATTTGGCCGCTCATGTGGCGAAACCAGGGAAGAATTAGCAGAAATGCATATTCCTTTATATCTAAGGACTTAAGCGAGAGTTTTGCCCGTTTTCGCGGCGTGGCCGGATGCGTCCGAGATCCCCGGATAAATTTGGGGGAAGCCTGCATGCCCTCTGCATCAAATAACCAAGGGATTTGTGGTCTTTGATCTTAACTATGTCGAAAGTAATGGCTGTGCGCCGGGCATCCAGGCGCTTGTGTGCCCGTTGGTTAACGTTTAGTTTCGGCTAATGCGTGTCCAAGGGGAGTATAAGCAATTATGCTGGGGCGGTTCATAAAGGGGCCAAGCGAGCAGCAGGCAGCGCCAAAGGCCGAGTCGCTGGCTGTTATGCCTGTTGCTTCTGCCCTTTCACCAACTGCCGACACTGAAGCGCATGGTGACGATTTTCTGACGATCAAGGTCGAGCTGCATCGCCACTTGATCGACCGGTTCAACCTGACCGCTCTTGAAAGTGCTTCCAAGGATGAGATCCTGAACGAGATCCGTCCAATCGTGCGCGAGTTCGTTCGCGCTCGCGCGGTGCCGCTGAATGCGCGCGAACTCGATCAACTCACCAGCGACACCGCCGACGAGATGCTGGGCCTCGGGCCGATCGAACCGTTGCTCAAGGATGATTCCATTACCGACATCCTGATCAACACTCACAAACGCGTTTTCATAGAGCGGCGTGGCATAGTCGAAGAGACGCCAATCCGGTTTCGGGATGAGGCGCATCTGCTGCGCGTCATCAACAAGATCGTTTCGGCTATCGGCAGGCGTGTCGATGAATCGTCGCCGATGGTCGATGCCCGGCTGGAAGATGGATCACGCGTCAACATCGCCGTGCGGCCGATCTCGGTCGACGGTCCGCTGGTGTCGATCCGCAAATTCTCGAAAAATCCCTATTCGCTCGAACGCCTGATGGCATTCAATTCGATCCGTCCGCCCATGATCGAACTGCTGCGGATCGCCGTGCAGGCGCGCAAATCGATTCTGGTTTCGGGCGGCACCGGCAGCGGCAAGACCACTTTGCTCAATGCCTTGTCGAGCTACATCCCCTCAAAGGAGCGGCTGATCACCATCGAGGATGCGGCCGAACTGCAACTGCAGCAGCCGCATGTCGGCCGCCTCGAAACGCGCCCGCCCAATGTCGAGGGGAAAGGTGAGGTTCGCCAGCGCGAATTGCTGAAGAACGCGTTGCGCATGCGGCCGGACCGCATCATCGTCGGCGAGGTGCGCGGCGAGGAAGCCTTCGACATGCTGCAGGCCATGAATACGGGCCATGAAGGCTCGATGACGACAATCCATGCCAACACGCCGCGCGATGCGATCTCGCGGCTGGAGCAGATGGTCGGCATGGCCGGCATGCCGATGACGCATGAATCAATCCGGGCGCAGATTGCTTCGGCCATCGACATCATCGTGCAGACGCAGCGTCTTTCCGACGGCGGCCGGCGCGTCACCTCCATATCGGAACTGACAGGTATGGAGGGTAATGTCGTCCAGCTTCAGGAAATCTATCATTTCGTCCGCCGTGAGGTGACGGCCGAGGGCAAGGTGATCGGAGACTTTCGCGCAACCGGTGTCCGTCCGCGCTTCGCTCCAGAGGCCGCGACGCTTGGCCATCATTTCGCCAAGGACGCCTTCAACCCGCAGGTTGCCCTCTGATGCCGACGGGTCAAGCTCTGCTCTACTTCATCTACATGCTGGCGGCAGCTTCCCTCATTCTCGCCGGCGAAGCCTTTTATCTTTCATTTGCCGGCCGCCGCTCCCGGTCCGTGGCGGTCAATCGCCGATTGAAGCGGCTCGCTGGCGACGTCTCGGCGGAACAAACCTTACAGGGATTGCTGCGGGAGCGTGGCCTCACCGACTCCGGCGATTTTCTCTTTGGGATGGTCTGGTTGAACAGGCTCTATACCCAATCCGGCATCACTGGAAACCCACTGACCTTCGCCGCAACGTTCCTGTTTGCGGGGCTGGCGATGGCATTGCTGCTGGCGTTCCTCCTCAATTTCTCCATCTTGGCGTCACTCATTATCTTTCTGGTCGTCGGGCTCGTCTTGCCGCTTCTCGTTCTCCGGCGTGCGCGCAACAAACGAATCCTGAAGTTTGCCAAACAGCTGCCGGATGCGCTCGACATGATCGTACGTTCGCTGCGCGCCGGACACCCGGCTTCGGTCGCCATTGGTCTGGTCGCGCGCGAAATGCCCGATCCGCTAGGAACCGAGTTCGGCATCGTCTCCGATGAGATAACCTTTGGTCTCAGCATCGAGCAGGCTGTGCGAAAGCTTTCGCAGCGCGTCGGCTTCGAGGGGCTTCAGCTATTGTCGGTGTCGCTGTCGATCCAGGCGAAGACGGGCGGCAATTTGACCGAAATTCTGGCCAATCTTTCTTCGGTCCTGCGTGAACGGCAGAAGCTGCGCATGAAGATCAGGGCGCTTTCGGCCGAAGGTCGTGTCTCAGCTTGGATCATCTCCTTGTTTCCTGTTGTGATGTTCCTGATACTTCAACTCATTGCCCCGGCCTATTACGGCACTGTCTGGGGCAGCCCGCTCATTCTTCCGGTGTTCCTGATCTTCGGGCTGTGGGCGCTGCTTGGCGACTTCATCATGTACCGGATGGTCACTTTCGATTTTTGAGTGGAGCGACGAAAGAAATTGTTTTCGAACATTCAGGACCTGGGCTTCTTGGTGTCTATTGCCGTCTTTGTGGCGGCGGTGTCCCTCTTCCTGTTCGGTGCGCTTGTCTTCCTCCCGGCTCTGCAGACGCGAAAGCTCGTCGCGCAGAGCCTGATGGGCGAAGGAATTACGGACCGCCGATCGATGCTCGGACAAGACCAGCTTGCCAAGCTTTCGGCGCAACGGCCGGTCGATGCATACTTCAAGGCGATCGAAAAGGAGCGCGATGAGCCGAATGCTTTGGAGGCGAAGCTCTTTCGTGCCGGCTTTTACAAATCAAGCGCACCGCTGGTTTATACCCTGTCCCGTCTGGTTGCAGTCTGCATTGGGTTTTTGGCCATCTATGCACTGCTGTCGTGGGTCCTTCCACCAGAACTGCCCGGTTTCATAACCTTTGCCGGCTCTGCTTTGTTCGGCCTCGCCTGCATCGTGATTCCCGCCATTCTGCTCGACCGCTTCGAGAACAGCCAAAAACAGGTCTATCGGCGGGCTTTCCCCGACTTCATGGACATGATGATTACCTGTGCCGATGCCGGCATGAGCCTGGAGGCGGCGGTCGAGCGCGTCAGTCATGAAATGGCTGCCACCCACAAATGGCTGGGAATACAGCTGTCGATCATGAATCTGCAACTACGCGCCGGCAAGCCGTTGCGGGAAGCACTACGGGAACTCTCGGATCGCATCGGTCTTGAGGAGGCGCGGGCACTTGCCGTGCTGTTCCGGCAATCGGAAGAACTTGGCACCAGCCTTACTGATGCCTTGCGTGTTTATAGTGCCGAAATGCGTGGGCAAAGAATCCTGAGTGCGGAAGAACGCGCCAATTCTCTGCCCGTCAAGATGATGATCCCGCTGGGCCTCTGCATCTTTCCGGTCGTTATGATGGTCATCATGTTGCCGGTCATCATTCGCATGAAGGGCATTTTCTTCTAGTTTGGTATATGATTTGGTCCTAATGTGAGTCGGGGACCCTAGGGGACACATTTATGAAGAGGGTTATCGCGGCCGCGGCCTGTCTGCTCATGGCGGTGCTTGCCGGTTGCCAGACGGCGGACACAACCGACGGTGTCGTGCGCACCAACGAGCCGTCGAAGGGCGACGTGACGTCTTTTGGCGATGCTTTCGACGGGCTGAAAACGGTCAGCGACGTCGAGTATTACGCCTCCGACCAGGCCGTCGCGGAGGCCAAGAACCAGTTCCGCGCCGAAAATTACGGCAATGCCGGCGCGCTGTTCTTCAAGGCGACGCAACTGGCGCCCAATGACGGCAACGCCTGGATGGGGCTGGCCGCCTGCACCGACCGGATCCACCGCTTCGACCTGTCCGACCGGGCCTATGCCAGGGCCTTCAAGCTGGGCGGCGCGACGCCCGAATATTACAACAATGTCGGCTATTCCTATCTACTGCGCGGCAAGTTGCAGGATGCCCGCTCGAACTTCCTCAAGGCTTACGAACTGGCGCCCAACGACCCGACCGTCGCCAACAATCTGAAGCTGCTGTCGTCCAGCGTGCAGAATATCGAGCGCTAGCATGCTGCTCGTCGAAGCACTGCTGCTGAAGGTGCTCGCAATCCCTCTGCTGGCAAGGATTGCCTGGGTCGATTTTACCACCCAGAAGATTTCCAATCGCGACGTGCTGCTGCTGCTTTGCCTGGGCGCGGGGGGCTTGCTGCTGCTGTCGCTCCAGTCCGGGTCGTGGTGGGACATGGGACTGAGCGCCGGTGCAGGGCTTCTGTTGTTCGTCGCGTTCTTGCCGTTCTGGGCCTTGCGCAAGATCGGCGCCGGCGATGTCAAGCTGATAGCAGTCGTACCCTTCCTGGTCGGCGGCAGCGGTCTCGCGGTGTTTTCGGTGCTGCTTCTGGTTTTCGCCTTGGCCACCGCGGCGATCGTGAAAAACCCCTTCCTGCTGCCCGCAGGTGCTTTTCGGCTCATCGTCCAGCATCTGGACCGCAAGGGCGTGGTGCCGTTCGGCGTGCCGATCTCGCTGGCCGCGATTTGTACGCTGGCGTTCCTGATCTACAAAAGTTTGGTGCTGGCGAGCGGTTCCGGGATCCTGAATCAGCTTAACTGAACGGCGGCAGCCCGATCTGCTATGCGAAGCGCGGGCCACGCCGCCGCATTCAGAGGCAACGCCAACCAAAACGCAAACGTTGCGCTGTGAGGATCAAGCGCGATCATGGTGGTGGCTGAAATCACAATTGAGATCGGCGCCAGGACACGAAGCACGGGAAGAAGGTTCGGCATTCGGCCACGATAGGCCGGACGGGTTAATCAAAAGTTCAGACGGCCTAGCCGTTGCCTCTTTCTTGTCGGGCGTGGAAGCGATGTTTCAATGACTGCTTAGGTAAGGGGGTGAAAATGTTGAGCGAGGATTTTTTTGGTCGTATAGCCATCATCTTTGTCATGACGGTTTTGGTGACATCCGGTGCGATACCTCTGTTCCTCTATTTCCGGCAGGGTACCTCGGCAGGTTCGCTCGCAGTCGTCACTCAACTGGCGTCAACCGCGTTTCTGTTGTTGCAGCTTGTGATGACAATCATCCGCCTACCGCCGAAGGGAACTGCGCAGGGAATTGAACCGAGGATAACCTCAGTAGCTGGAACATTTATGGTCCTGCTCGCACTAACCCTGACACCGGCATTGAAAAATGAGGCGGTGCAAGTGACGGCGCTCGGCTTGGTTTTGATCGGTACGGCCAGTTCGATTTTCTGTCTCTATTGGCTGGGCCGTTCCTTCTCTCTCATGGCGACAGCTCGTCGCCTTGTTACTACCGGCCCGTACTCGATCGTTCGGCATCCGCTCTACATCTGCGAGGCGGTATTCGTTCTCGGGATGATCCTTTCGCACTTTTCAATGCTGATGGTGGGACTGGGTGCGTTTCAGTTCTTTTTGCAGTATAGACGCGCGAGAAATGAAGAGTCTATCCTTGAGAAAACCTTCCCAAAGTACGGCGATTACGCTCGGCGCGTCCCCATGATATTACCGGGGTTCCTTGGTGGGGCCATACCAGACCCTGGGGCCAACAGTCAGGACTAGCCCTGTTGGTTTCGCCCGTGCAAATACTTCGTTTCGTTGCCGCGCTGATGGTCGTATATGTCCACGCTGCGCAGACTGCCGTTGAGGTCACCGGATCTAATGGTTTGTTGCCTCATGATTTTCAGGTGGTCGGCTACGCAGGGCTGACGGCTTGGGTCACTGGCGCAAATCAGCACCATGGACAAAAATGTACCATAGCTGAGTGCAGGGAGTCAAGAAAAAATTCCTATCAGGTTGATGGCTAGATAACAATCACAGGGAGAAGGCAGCATGGCACTTCACCTTTCGGCGGATGCTCCGGTCTCGGTCGCGGCGCCTCCACAGAAATACCTGTTTGGTCCGTTCATCGATTTTTTCATGCTCGGCGGGAGCGCGTTCCTGATCCTGCCGATCCTGTATTTCGTGCCGCTCAAATATGAGGGCGTCGTGGCGCTGGCGGCGTTCTTGCTGTCGCATCTCATCAACCAGCCGCACTTTGCCCATTCCTACCAGATTTTCTATCGCAATTTCGCACGCAAGGTGCGCGGTGACGGATACGACAGGAATCTCCAGATACGCTACATCATCGCGGGCATTGCCGTCCCAATGATCATGGTCGCTTTCTTCGCCTATGGCTCCGTAACCGGCAACGCCCGCCTGCTGGGATATGCCACCAACGCGATGGGCTTTTTCGTCGGCTGGCACTACGTCAAGCAAGGCTATGGCATGCTGATTGTGGACGCGGTGCTGAAGCGCAAATTCTTCAGCGATCAGGACAAGAAAGTGCTGCTGTTCAACGGTTATGCCGTGTGGCTGTTCGCCTGGCTCCAGACAAACGTGGTGATCACCGAAAGGCAGTACTGGGGCCTGGACTACTACACATTCGCTGTCCCGCCCTGGCTCCTCAACATCGCGCTCGCGGTCGCCGCTGCCTCCTCGGCGGCCACCGCCGTGATGTTCGTCAATCGCTGGCGCAAACATGGCGGCGCGCTGCCGTATAACGGCGTCGTCGCTTACGTCGTGTCGCTCTATGCCTGGATTCTGTTCGTGGCCCTAAATCCGCTTTGGCTGCTCGTGGTGCCGGCGCTCCATTCGTTGCAGTATCTGGCGGTCGTCTGGCGTTACCAGACCAATGTCGAGCGCGACCGCGCGGATGCCGTCAAGGATCCGGAATTCAGGGTGCTGTCCATTCTTGGGCCGATGTACAGGCTGCGGGTGCTGATATTCATCATCGCCGGCACAATTCTCGGTGCTCTCGGTTTCTGGCTCGTGCCGATGGCGCTGAGTGCCCTGGTTCCCTACGACAAACAGGTGCTCGGCTCGTCGCTTTTCCTCTTCATCGCGTGGATATTCATCAACGTGCACCATTACTTCCTGGACAATGTGATGTGGCGTCGCGGCAACCCGGAAGTCTCGAAATATCTGTTCCGCTAACCCTCAGTCCGTTGGATGTTCAGTCCCGCAGGAGATCGAACATCAGCTTGAAGAAGCGGTCCGCGTCGACCTCATGGGCGATGCGGGCATTGTCCTTTTCACCGCGCTCGCCCCAGTAGTCGGCGATGGTCGCGCCGAAGGCGTAGGTGCCGGACAGATCGACGCCGATATGGGCAGGGCGCGTGCGCACCAATGTCGGGTCGATGGCCAGCGCCAGCGCCAGCGGATCGTGCATGGCGCCGCCGACGCCCATCGAGTTGCGGTGCAGCTTCTCGTAGAACAGCAGCCAGTCGTTGACGAGCCGGCCGAGCGGCGTGTCGATGGTGGCGAGTTCGGCATATTGCGGCGCCTCGATCAGCACCTGCATGGTGACGTCGAGGCCGACCATCAGGATCGGCACGCCGCTGTCCAGCACGATCTTCAGCGCTTCGGGATCGCAGAACGCGTTGAATTCGGTCGGCGTGATGATCTCGCTCTTGCGGTAGAACACGCCGCCCATCCAGATCAGTTCCTTGATCTTGGGCAGCACGTCGCGATGCTTGAGGATCATCAGGCCGATATTGCTGAGCGGGCCGGTGGCAACGACCAGGATCGGTTCGGGCCCGGCGCGCAGCCTGTCGGCCAGGAAATCGACGGCATGCTGGTCAACCGGCTTGATCGTCGCCTGCGGCAGGTAGGGCGAGCCCTCGAGCCCGCTCGGGCCATCGGCGGTGCCGAGCACCAGCGGGCGCGCCAGCGGACGGTGGCAGCCCTGCGCGACAGGCACGTCGCCGGCGCCGATATACTCCAGGATGCGCAAGGCATTGGCGGTCGTCTTCTCGACCTCCGCATTGCCGCAGGTCGTGGTGACGCCGATGAGTTCGATGGCCGGCGAGCGATGCGCCATGACCAGCGCGATGGCGTCGTCGTGGCCGGGGTCGCAGTCGAACAGGATAGGAGTTGGCTTGGTCATCATGTCGTCTTTCACGCCGCCCGCTCGTAGCGCGCTATGGTTTTCTTGAAGCCGTCGAGGAAACGCCGGCCGTCCAGGCCGGTGCAGATGCGGGTGGTTTTCGGCCCGCCGCCGGGCAGCAATTGCCGGCCGCGATAAGCGACGGTCTGGCCGCGCGCCAGCCTGCCGTCGAGCACGACGTCGGCGAACAGCGGCTCGGTCATCGTCGCCAGGCCGGGATCGAAAGCCAGCGCCACGGTGATCACGTCATCCATCGGGAACCCGACGAGGTCGAAGAATTCGCGCCAGATGTCGATGTAGATCGGGAAGCTGTCGGCGATCATCTCAAGGACGGGATTGTCCCTGGCGACGGCCTGCATGTCGGCGATGTCGTCGCGCGTCAGCATCGAGTCGGCGACGCGGTTGTCCTCGCAGATGTCGAGGGGGACGAGGATCTTCTCGACATCGGCGTTGAGCACGATGCGCGAAGCCTCCGGATCGGCCCAGATGTTGTACTCCGACAGGGGTGTGATGTTGCCCGGCGTCTGGAAATTGCCACCGAGCACGATCAGCCGCTTGAGTGCACCGGTCAATCGCGGCTCCTGCAACAGCGCCATCGCCGCGTTGGTCAGCGGGCCGGTCGTCACCAGCGTGATCTCGCCCGGATTGGGCATGACCGTCTCGATTATGAAATCGACCGCATGTCCCGACGTGGCCTGCCGCACCGGCGTCGGCGCCGGCGGGTTGAACTTCTTCAGGCGATCGCCGAAGCGGGCGACGAGCCGTTTTTCGAAATGCACCGGCGCCTCCATGTCGGCCTTGGCGTTGCCGACGATCGGCCGCCACGCACCGGCGTGAACCGGGATGTCGTCACGCCCGGCGAGCGTCAGCGTGTTGAGGACGACGTTGGTGACCTGTTCGATCGGGCCGGCCGCACCGGTCACGGTGGTGACACCCTCGAGCCGGAGTTTGGGATTGACCGCTGCAAACAGCACGGCGAGAATATCGTCGCCGGCTGAATCCACGTCGAGGATTATGCGTTCCATAAAGGCTTCCTTCACTGGGGATTTTTGCCGCCGGGTTCGGTGTTCCTGTCTACCGACAGCAGTTTCCGCATCGATTCCAGCGTCTCCGCGATGATCCTCGGGCGCGCCCGGTAGGACAGCGCGAACAATGCGATCAGCGCGACGACATAGGGGACGGTGAGAACCAGGTAGGACGGATAGCCAAACGTCTGCAGGCGCAACGAAAAGGCATCGGCGAAGCCGAACAGCAGGCAGCCGGCCAGCACCTTCAGCGGATCGCCGTTGGAAAAGATCAGGATCGCCACCGCCATGAAACCACGGCCCGACGACATGTTTTCGGTGAACATGGTGATGTAGCCGAGGGACAGATGCGCGCCGGCGAGGCCCGCCAGCAATCCGCACAGCAGGGATGCGATGTAGCGGACGCGGGTGATCGAGATGCCAAGCGCCTCGGCGGCTTCCGGCTTTTCGCCGACGACGCGGATATAGAGGCCGAGCCGCGTCCTGTTGTAGCAGACGACCAGCAGCGGCACGGCGATGAAGGCGGCATAGACGAGCGGCGTGAAGCCGGAGATCAGCGGCGCCCAGGAGCCGAGAAGGTCGCGGGCGCCGGGCAGCTGGACTTTCGGCAGGCCGACGATGCCGTGACCGACGATCGAACCGCGCGTGCCGAAGATCGCTTTCATCAGCGAGATCGTCATGCCGCCGGCCAGGATGTTGAGCGCCAGCCCGACGACCACTTCATTGGCCTTGAAGCTCACCACCAGGACAGCAAAAACCAGGGCGAAGACGAGCGCCGCCGCAACGCCGCAGGCGACGCCCGCCAGTGCGGAACCGGTCCAGATCGAACCGAGGACGGCGAAGAAGGCGCCGACCAGCATCTGCCCCTCGAGGCCGATGTTGAAGATGCCGGCCTTGGTGGTGAACGAGCCGCCAAGCGCGACCAGAAGGATGGGCGCGGTGGTGCGAAGCGTCGCCGCGATCAGCGCGACGTTGATGAGCTTGTCTAGAATTTCCATCGCCGCTCCCCTGCCTGGCTGTCGCCGCGCTTTCTCACCAGCACCTGGGCCGACACGCTGAGGATGATCAGCGCCTGGATCACGGTGATGATCTCGCGCGACGCGCTGGTGTCGACCTCGAGCAGCAGCGATCCGTTGCGCAGGGCGCCGAAGAACAGTGCGGTGAAGATGGTGGCGACCGGCGAGCCATTGGCAAGCAGGGCGGCGATCAGCCCGTCGAAGCCGAAACCGGGGGCAAATCCTTCCATGAAGCGGTGATGGACGCCGAGCGTCTCGACGCCGCCGGCCAGCCCGCCGACGGCCCCTGAAAGCAGCAGGACCAGGAAACCCTGCCGTTTCACGTTGACGCCGCCATATTCGGCGAATTTCGGCGCCGAACCGACCATCGTGACGCCGTAACCCCATCTGGTGTAGCGGAAGACAAAGGCCGCGCCGACCGCCAGCACCAGGCCAATGACCAGGCCCCAGTTCAACCGCGAGAAGGCGAAGATCTCCGGCAGATAGGATGTCGCCAGGATCGGCGGCGTCTCCGACCAGCCGCCCGGCCGCTTGAACAGGAAGATGGTGAAGTAGGATGTGAGCAGCACCGCCACGTAGTTCGACAGGATCGTCGAGACGACCTCGTTGGTGTTGTAGCGGGCGCGGAAATAGGCGGGGATGGCGACCCAGGCCGCGCCTGCCACGACCGCCAGCGCCAGTGCTGCCAGCGTGTGGATGCCCGCGGGCAGGGGCATGGCAAAGCCGACCCAGGCGGCGGCGAAGCCGCCGAGGAACAGCTGGCCCTCGATGCCGACGTTGAACATGCCGCCGCGCAAGCCGATGCAGGCAGCGACACCGCAGATCAGGATCGGCGTCGTCTGCAGCAAGGTCCCGGCAATCTTCTCCTGATCGCCGAAGGCGCCGCGCAACAGTGTCATGAACACACGCACCGGGCTTTCGCCGACCATGAGGATGATGATCGCGCCCATCAGCAGTGCCACGCCGATGGCGATGACCTGGCCGGAAACGGCATGCAAATGGTCTCTCATGATGCGGTCTCCGCGGCGAATTCCGGCGCGGCCACGCCTGCCATCATCATGCCGATGCGCTCCTCGTCGGCGTCATCGCCAGAGACCTCGCCCATGATCCGCCCGTTGAACATTACCAGGATGCGGTCGGCAAGGGCGGCCAGTTCGTCGAGTTGCACGGAAATCAGCAGGATCGCGCGGCCGGCGGCACGCTGGCGCATGATCTCGTCATGAATGGCCTCCTGGGCGCCGATGTCGACGCCGCGCGTCGGCTGGTCGATCAGCAGGAAATCGGCGCCATTGGTGAATTCGCGTGCCAGAACGACCTTCTGGATGTTTCCGCCCGAAAGCCGCTTGACCGCATCGCTCGGTCCGCGCGCGCGAATATCGAAGCTCTTGATCAGCGTTTCGGCGTTTTGATTTATGGCATTCCAGTTGAGCATGCCGCCACGACTCCATGGTGCGCGATGCTGGCGGCCCATCAGGGTGTTGGCCGCTATCGAAGCGTTGCGATCGACCCCGCGTACCATGCGGTCGCCTGGAACATGGGCGAGGCCTGCCTGGCGGATCGCGGCGGGCGAGAGATCGGTGAGATTCTGGCCCTTCAGCCAGGCCCCGCCATGGCTTGCCGGCCGCAGGCCCGAAAGCACTTCCGCCAGCTCCGTCTGTCCATTGCCGGCCACACCCGCGATTCCCACCACCTCGCCGGAGCGGACCGTGAAACTGGCATCGCGAAGAGCCGGCAGCAGGCGATCGTCGCGCGCCCACAGATCCTTCACTTCGAGCACTACGTCGCCGTGCAGCGAAGCGCGCGGCCGGCGGTCGAAGCTCACTTCGCGGCCGACCATCATGTGCACCAACTCGTCCTTGCTGAGCTCGGCCGTCGGCCGGGTCGCCACCTTCCTGCCGTTGCGCAGCACCGTCACCGTGTCGGACACTTCCATCACCTCTTCCAGGTGGTGCGAAATGAAGATCACCGTCATGCCTTCGGCCACGAAGCTGCGCAGCGTCTGGAACAGTTCACGGCTCTCCTGCGGCGTCAGCACGGCGGTCGGTTCATCGAGGATGATGGTGCGCGCGCCGCGCACCAGGACCTTCAGGATTTCGATGCGCTGTTCTATGCCGACCGAGAGCAACCCGACGCGCTCGGTCGGATCGACCTGCAGGCCGAAGCGCTTCGACAGGTCGCGCGTTCGCGCCACCTGCGCAGCGTGGTCGATCAGTCCATGGCGACGGATTTCCATGCCGAGAAAGACGTTGTCGGCAACCGAGAGCGAGGGAACCAGCTTGAAATGCTGGTGAACCATGCCGAGGCCGGCCTTTATCGCCATGGACGGGTCGGCGATCACGATCTTTTCACCGTTCAGCCGGATCGAGCCTTCGTCCGGCTGCAAGAGGCCGAACAGGATGTTCATCAGCGTCGTCTTGCCGGCACCGTTCTCGCCGATGATGGCGTGGATCTCGCCGCGGCGGACCGCAAGATCGATGCCGTCATTGGCGACGAATGCGCCAAAACGCTTGGTGATGCCAGTCAACTCGACGGCCATCGCGGCATTGCTGTGGAGGGTCGGCGACCCCGGCGTGTTCGACAACATGGCTCTCGCAGATTGGACACTGATCCGCCGCGGCAAGCCGCGGCGGATCAGTCTAGCGCTTTCTTGGGAGGGAGGCGCTGGTGTTGGCTTATTTCGCCTTGGCGATCACGATCTTGCCGTCGACGATGCCCTTTTTGATCTCGTCGAGCTTGGCGGTCATCTCTGCCGGGATCTTGGCGGCGATGTCATCGCAGACCTTGACCTCGACACCGCCCGAGGCGAGGTCGAAAGTGCGGGTGCCGGCGGTGATCTTGCGGCCCTCGACCTCGTCCTTGATCAGCGTATAGACGGCGATGTCGCCGCGCTTCAGCATGCTGGCGAGCACATTTCCGGGGGCCGAGCCGCACATGTCGATGTCGACGCCGATCGAATATTTGTCGACCGCGGCACTTGCCTGCATCACGCCTTCACCCGTCGGGCCGGCGACGTTGTAGACAATGTCGGAGCCTTGGCCGTAAAGCGCCTGGGCAAGTTCGCTTCCCTTGGCCGGGTCGTCGAAGGTTCCGGCGAAGACGGAGTTCACCTTGACGTCGGGCGCGGCATATTTGGCGCCTTGCTCGTAGCCGCCCAGGAAGTTGCGGATCACCGGGATATCGCGGCCGCCGACAAAGCCGATGGCCTTGCCGTCGCCGATCTTGTCGAAGGCGGTGCCCTTGGCTTCGATCATGCCGGCAAGCGCGCCGGCGACGAAGGATCCCTGCTCCTCGGCGAAATTGGCGTAGATCATCTTGGGGTTGTCGAGGACGCCATCGATGAACACGAAGCGTTGGTCAGGATATTCGGCGCTGACCTTTTGCAGCGAGTCCACCAGCTCCCAGCCCATCACGAAGATCAGGTCGTACTGTTTGCCCTTGGCAAGATTCTCGAACTGCTGCTGGTAGTCGAGCGCGCGATTGCCGGTGTCGACCAGCTTGAGATCGATGCCGAAATCGGTCTTGGCCTTGTTGAGGCCGTTGACGATCGAAACGCCAAAACCCTGTGCAAAGTATCCCGAGATGGCGGCCACGGAAACCTTGGCCTGTGCGGCGGCCGGTCCGAACGAAATGGCAAGCATCGTGCCGGCCAGGAATAAACTCTTGAGCGCCCTTTTCATGTCATTCCCCTTCAGCTTTTTTCAGCTTTTGAAGCCACGCTTTGACCATCCCCCACACATCGCCGGGACAACGGCGAGTTCGTTGATGGTCATATGAGTTTAGGAGCGGCTTAACAGGCTGTCAATCGTCATCCGATGCAGTTTTCTTGGCCCTTCACCCGCTTGCTCGACGTCTGTGCTTGACAAATGTCGATAGGCATAATTGTTGATACTCTAACGAGTTTTATGAACGACGGGATGAAGGAAGCGAACAATGCCGGCTGTGGTGGTCAGGAAATTTCTGGTTCAGATCGAAGAGATATTCCATGAGGGCGGACCCCACGCGGCACGCCCGCTCAAGCGAGGCGCGATCGTCGCGGTCATCGCCAACCCTTTTGCCGGACGCTATGTCGAAGAGATCACCGGCTTCATGGAAGACCTGAAGCCGCTCGGTCTCGATATGGCTCGGCGCCTGATCGACGCCATTGGTGAGGGCGGCCAGGCCATCGAAGGTTATGGCAAGGGTGCCATAGTCGGCGCCGCCGGCGAGCTTGAACATGGCGCGCTCTGGCACAATCCGGGCGGCTACGCGATGCGCGAACTGCTCGGCAATGCCAAGGCGATCGTGCCTTCGACCAAGAAAGTCGGCGGCCCCGGAACGCGCATCGACATCCCGATCACGCACATAAACGCCTCCTATGTGCGCAGCCATTTCGATGCGATCGAGATCGGCATTGCCGATGCGCCGCGCAGCGACGAAATGGCGGTCATCCTGGCGATGACCACCGGCGGACGCGTCCATGCACGGGTCGGCGGCCTTGCCGCCGCCGACATCAAGGGCGAGGACGGATTGCGATGAGCCCGGAAATCCGCCGTATCATCACCATCGTCGAGGAAACCCGGATCGAAGGCGGGCGGCCCGTCGATCCGCCGACGCGGCGTGCCGCAGCCATTGCGGTCATCCGCAACCCCTATGCGGGTACCTACGTCGAGGATCTGTCGGCACTCAGCGCCATCGGCGAAGCGTTGGGAGATATCTTGCCCAGGCGCGCCGTCGCTGCTCTGGGCATTGCCGGCAACCGGGTCGAGAGCTTCGGCAAGGCGGCCGCCGTCGGCGCCGATGGCGAGCTCGAACATGCCGCCGCCATCCTTCATCCAAAGCTCGGCGCCCCGTTCCGCGACGTGCTCGGCAAGGGCGCCGCGCTCATTCCCTCATCGAAGAAGCGCGGCGGCCTCGGTGTGCCGCTCGATATTCCGCTCGGCCACAAGGACGCGGCGCGGGTGCGCAGCCATTTCGACGGTATGGAAGTTCGTATTCCCGACGCACCGCGTGCCGACGAGATCGTCGTCGCTATCGCCGTCACCGATTCCGGCAGGCCGCACCCGCGCGTCGGCGGGCTGACCAAGGACAAGATTGTCGGGATTGACGGCGTCGGCTGACCGTCAGGCCGCCAGGACTTCCGGCACCCGCATCGCGGGCGGGGTGTTGCGGCTCCGGCCGGTCCGCACCACGCCGTCGATGACGACCATTCCAATGCCTGGAAGATTGCCGAGCGCCACGCTGTCGAGCAGCCCGTCGCCGGCGCCGCCGATCGCCTGATCCATGAAGATCAGGTCGGCGGCGCGACCGACCTCGATGATGCCGCGATCATCCAGTCCGCGCACGCGCACCGTGTTGCCGCTGGCAAAACAGAACGCCACTTCCGGCGCGATACCACCAAGCGAAGCCAGCATGGTCAGGGTCCGCAGGATACCGAGCGGCTGCACGCCGGATCCGGCCGGGCTGTCCGTGCCCAGGATGACGCGCGAAAGTTCGCCGCGCTGCCTTGCCAGGTCGAGCACGAACAGTCCGGTGCGCAGATTGCCGTTGTGGACGATCTCAAGCGCCCTCGAACCCTTCTCGCAGATCTGCCGTATTTCCGCGTCGGGCAGGGCGGTTGGCCCGCCATTGACGTGGGCGACGATGTCGGCGTCGACCTCCAGCACGACATCCGCGCCGATACGGCCGGAACCGGGCAGTGACGGACCGCCCGTGTGGGTCATCGAGGTCATGCCGTATTTGCGCGCCCAGGCGATCATCTGCCGGCCGGTCGGACCGTCCTTGACGCCGCCAAGTCCGACCTCGCCGACAAGTGTCACGCCGGCCTCGGCGAGACTGCGGAAGTCTTCCTCGGTAAGGCCGGGTTCCAGGATCGGTGCCCCGGCCAGGATCTTCATGCCGTTCGGACGGAAGTTGGAGAAGGTGCGCTGCGCCGCGATCGCCAACGCCTTCAGCCCGACAAGATCGCGCGGTCGGCCCGGTGTGTGGACCTCGCCAGCCGAAATGATCGTGGTGACGCCGCCATGCACGGTCGAATCCATCCAGCCGATCTGGTTCTGCCGTGGCGTCCAGTCGCCGGCCACTGGATGGGCGTGGTTGTCGATAAGCCCTGGTGTGACCGCGCAGCCCATCGCATCGATGATTGTTGTCGCATTGCCGCTGTCGACGTTATCCGCCTTGCCAATGCCTGATATGCGCCCGTCGGTCACGACGATGGTGTCGGCGTCGATGATCGGTTGTGCGAGATCGCCGCTCAGCATGAGACCGATATTGCGGACGACGAGCGTGTTGGCAGACGACTGGAGGTCGGACGACATCGGTTCTCACTTTTGCTGTTATGGAAAAAAGGACTGGACGCGGCTTATTTGCCGCCGTCGCCATTCGTTGGGTCGTCGTCATTGATGCGCTGGAGCAGGCGAAGCAGCGTCGCCTGCTCAGCCGGGGAGAGCGGCGACAGGAACCGCCGCCCGACCTCGACGCTGCGTTCGAGCCGCTCCAGCGTATAGTCGGTTCCTTTGCTGGTCAGCGCGATCATCGTCAGGCGTTGGTCGGTTTCGGAGGCGCTGCGCGTGATCAGCCCGTGTTTGAGCAGTTTGCGCATGACGATGCTGATGGTCGACGGGTCCATCGCCGTCAGCCGGCCGAGATGGTTCTGCGAGACTTCGCCATGTTTGAGGATCGTGGCGAGCGCCGCGAATTGCGTTGGCGAAAGGTCTTCACCGGCCATGACCTGCTGGAAGCGCAGTGTCGCGCGCTGATGCGCCCGGCGGATGACGTGCGCCGGGTGACGGTCCAGTTCATAGCCGGTCTCGGCGTATTGCTGCAGCACTTGCTCGCGGCTCGGGGGTGCATCGCCGCTCGGCGTTTTCGAGGTCGCGCCTTTTTCGGATTGCGGTTTCTTTTCAGTCGTCACACCGGACTCCTATCGCCGCTGTCTCGGATGTCGCCGGTTTGGAAAAGCTCAAGCCGCGACCTCCGCTGGTTGAAGCGACGTCCCGTCGCGGAGGGCTGCGACGACATCAGCCGAATCGCTGACCACGCCGAAATGGGTCGCTATGTCGTAGAGCGAGCTTTCCTGCTCGCGTGGTCCCGTTGCCGCGCAGCAATCGCTTGGCACCACCACCTCATAGCCCTGGAAAAAGGCATCATGGACGGTCGAGCGCACGCAGATGTTGGTGACCACGCCGAAAATGACCAACTGATCGACCTGCATGTCTTTCAGCGTCAGGTCCAGGTCGGTTTGAAAGAAGGCCGAGTAGCGCCGCTTGATGACATGGATCTCATCATCGCGGGCGCCGAGATCCTCGATGATCTCCGGCCCCCAGCTTCCATCCAGGCAATGCGGTGTGCGCTTCAGCCATTCGCGCTCGCGTCGCATGCCCGGCCGGTGGCTGTCATGGACCCAGATCACCGGCACGCCGGCGGCGCGCGCGGCCTCGATCACGGCCAGTTGCGGCGCGACCAGCGTCTCGTACCCAGGCAGGACCATGGCCCCGCCGGGCTTGCAGAACTCATTGACCATATCGATGACGATAACGGCTGCACGGCGTGGATCGAGGCGCACCGCATCATCGTGCCGATGTGAGGAAAAACTGTCCACGGACATGGCGAGCTCCTTTGACCGATCGTTGATGCTCATACAAAAAACCCTAGTGGATGCCAAGTCAATCCCGTTCGACGCAAAGCGTGCTGGTCGGCCTTGCGCACCGCGCTCCGACAAGCGTATGCGCTATTTGCCCATCGCGAAATGGCCTTGACAACGCTTGTCAGGCATGTGCTCGATTTGTATGACCATCAATGATATTCAAGCCGCTGAATTGCGGAGCCGAGGCCGAGATATGAAAACCATCGTCACCGGAGCCAGCGGCCTGCTTGGCCGCCATGTGGCCGAGGCTCTGGTTGCGGCCGGCCACGATGTGCTTGGTGTCGATGCCGTGGTGCCGGGTGAGGTCGCATGGCGCCACGCAACCGCCGATTTGACCGATCTGGGATCGACACTGCAGCTGGTGCGCGATTGCGATGCCGTTGTGCATGTCGCGGCCATTCCGCGGCCGACCGGCCGGGCCGGCGGCGAGGTGTTCAAGACCAACATCGCGACCGCCTACAATGTGGTCGAGGCAGCCGCCATGGCCGGCGCTAGGCGCTTCATCTATGCCTCATCCTTCAGCGTTTTCGGCTATCCCTTTTTCGAAAAACCTGTGCGGCCGCCCTATCTGCCGGTCGACCTGGACCACCCGGTCGGCGCGCAGGATCCGTACGGCCTGTCGAAATGGCTGGGCGAGGAAATCGTCGACGCGGCAGTGCGCCGCGGCGCCTTTTCGGCGGTCAGTATCCGCATGCCGTGGATCCAGACGCCGGGTTCATTTTTCGAGGGCGTCGGGCCGCGCCGCGCCACGGCCGACAGTGCCCGCGACCTGTGGGCCTATCTCGACGCGCGCGACGCCGGGCAGGGCTTCCTGCGGGCGCTTGAATGGCAAGGCGACGGCCATCTGCGCGTCCTGCTCAGCGCCGCCGACACCTTCATGGAAGAGGAAACCGAAGCGCTCGTGCGCCGGGTCTATCCCGATGTCGCTCTATCGCGGCCGATCGCCGGCTTTGGCGCCGTGCTCGACACGGTCCATGCGCGCGAAACGATCGGCTTCGAACCACAATATTCATGGCGTTCCTATCCAAAGCCGGAGACCGGGGGATGAAACGATTCGACCAGAAGAAGATCCTTGTCACTGGCGGCGCCGGCGCGATCGGCGGCGCGGCGGTGCGGCGTTTCCTTGACGAAGGCGCGCGCGTCGCCATTGTCGATCGCAATGGCGCGGCGGCGCAGCAACTGGCTCGCTCACTGGGTGAAAACGCCATTGCCATCGAAGCCGACGTCACCGATGAAGCGGATGTGCGGCGCGCCGTCGAGGCGACCGTCGAGACGTTCGGCGGCCTCGACGTGGTGTTCAACAATGCCGGCATTTCCGGCGTCGTCGCTCCCGTTCACGACCTGCCGGTCGAGGACTGGGATACGACCATCCGTATCAATCTGCGCGGTATCTTCCTCGTCCTGCAGGCATCGCTTCGGGCGATGATCAAGGCGGGGACAGGTGGCTCGATCGTCAACATGGGCTCATCCATGGCCGGTTGGGACGTCCTTTCGGGCGGTGCCGGCTATGTCGCTTCCAAACACGGCGTGGTCGGCCTGACGCGGGTTGCGGCGCTCGATGCCGCGCCCTACGGCATACGCGTCAATGCCATTTGCCCCGGCGTGATCGAGACGACGCTTGGCGTGCCGGCTTCCGGTGACGGCGAATTCAAGAGCAGCGTCCAGCATTTCGCCGACCGCATTCCATTGCGCCGCATCGGCCAGCCGGACGATGTCGCGGCCGCCGTGGCTTTCCTGGCCTCGGACGAGGCGAGGCACGTCACAGGCGTGGATTGGCTGATCGACGGCGGCCAGACCTTGCAGAGCTGGGCCAACGCCCCTGATGGCGGTGCGTTTCCGAAATTTCGCTAAAGCTCAATTTCGCTGCTCGATTTGCTTGAGCATTGATCTGCAAGAATTCGGCAAACCAATTGTCGGATGCCGGCCGCTCCCGCTAAAGGCCAGGCCCCATTCGCGATCTACTTCACGCCGATGCCGGCGGTCAGGCCGCCATCGATCTTGTAGTCCGCGCCAGTGCAGAATCCGGCCTTCGACGAACACAGGAAAGCGATAAGTTCGGCCACCTCCTCCGGCTCGCCGATGCGCCCGATGGGGTGCGCTTCGCCGAAGCGCTTGTAGGCGGCCTCGACATCGGCGTCCGTGCCGTCCTCGCCGCGGGCGGCCTTCTCCAGGATCGGAGTGCGGATCGAGCCGGGGCTGACGGAATTGACGCGGATGCCGGAGCGCGCATGGTCCAGGGCCAGGGCACGCGTCAGCGTGTGGATGGCGCCCTTGGTGGTGGCATAGGCGGCGACGTTTTGCTGGCAGGCAAAGCCCTGCACCGAAGCGACGTTGACGATGGCGCCGCCGCCCCTGCGGACCATTTCCGGGATGCCGAAATGCGCGGTCAGATAGATCGACCCGACATTGACCGACATCGCCTTGTTCCAGGTCTCGAAATCGGTGCTGACGGCGGTTCCGTACGGATGCACCGCCGCCGAATTGACGACGATATCGAGGCCGCCGAACCGCTCCACGCCGGCCGCGACCGCGTCGCGAACCTGATCGGGCACGGAGACGTCGGCGCCTATCACCAGCGCCCCGGCTCCGGAGCTTTCCAGTTCCGCTTTCAACGCAGCGTTGGCCGCGCGGTCGATGCCGCAGGCGATGATCGCAGCGCCCCCTGCAGCGAGGCGTCTGGCGGTTGCGAGGCCAATCCCGGTCGTCCCCGTCACCAAGGCAACCTTGCCGTCGAAATCCTTCATTGGGAAAACTCCTTCATTCGCTGTCCGAAACCGGTTCCTAGTTTGACACCCATTGTGGTCCAACAATAGGTTGCCATCCTCTCGCAGAAGGAAGCGGCAATGGAACAGTGCTGGCGCTGGTATGGACCAAACGACCCGGTAACGCTCGATCATGTCAGGCAGGCCGGTGCGACCGGCGTGGTGAGCGCCTTGCACGATATCTATGACGGGCGCGCCTGGCCGCTCGAGAGCATTCTGGAGCGCAAGCGTGTCATCGAGGCTGCCGGCCTGACATGGTCGGTGGTCGAGAGCATTCCGGTCCACAACTCCTTCAAGATCGGCGCGCCGGAACGCGAGCGCTACGCCGGCTACTATCGCGACTCAATCCGCGCGCTCGCCAAGGCCGGCATTGCGACGGTCTGCTACAATTTCATGCCGGTGGTCGACTGGACCCGCACGGATCTCACCTATCGGCTGCCGACGACGGGCTATGCGCTGCGTTTCGACGCCATCGATTTCGCAGCCTACGACCTGTTCGTGCTGAAGCGCGTCAATGCCGAAGCCGGCTATACCGCTGCCCGTATCGCCGAAGCGGAAGCGCGGCTGAAGGAATTGAGCAGCGAAGCGATCGACAGGATCGAACGCAACCTGATCGCCGGCCTGCCGGCGACCGAGCGCAGCTATGACAGGGACAGTTTTCGCGAGGCCCTGGCGGACTACGATGCGATCGGACCAAAGGAGCTGCGCCAAAACCTTGCCTGGTTCCTGCGCGAGATCATTCCGGTGGCCGAAGAGGAGGGGGTGCGCATGTGCATCCATCCCGACGACCCGCCCTTCTCGCTCTATGGCTTGCCACGCATCGTTTCGACAGCCGAGGATGCGCGTTTCATCCTTAACGCCGTCGACAGCCCCGCCAACGGCCTGACGTTCTGCACCGGCTCTTATGGCACGCGCGCCGACAATGACATCGTCGCCATGGTCAAGGAATTCGCCGACCGCATCCACTTTGTCCACCTCCGCAACATCACCATCGAGGATGACGGCTCGTTCTACGAAGCCGAGCATCTCGAAGGCGGCACCGACATGGCGCATGTTATCCTCGCTCTGATGCAGGAAGAGGCGCGCCGTCGCAGGGAAGGCCGTGCCGACTGGCGCATTCCGATGCGACCAGACCATGGCCATCTGCTTGCCGACGACATCGGCAAGACCAGGATCAACCCCGGCTATTCGCTGATCGGCCGGCTGAAGGGCCTCGCCGAGCTGCGCGGCATCATGCGCGCCATCGAGCGGTTCGAGCTGGCTTGAAGCCGTCTTGCCGGTCGGCTGGCGGGATTTACAGACGATCACGCGCGATTGCGCTTCCGCTGCGACTTATACGCTGTCGCACTGGAAAGTGCGGTCCACGAGAGGCATGGCGGGTAAAGCACTTGTCGGGAAATTATTTGCCGACAGGTCATAATATGCAGCGCTGACGTTCTTCCATCCGGCCCGGATTGGACTTCCTGTTGCTTTGATCGGCACGCCTTGCGTGTCACTTTGAGATGCATTCATGCTCGAAGCTCTTGCCGGTGGTCGCTTCTACTTCTCCTAAGCCAGGGCAGAGAAAAGAAGGAAGCTGACCATGCCCAGAATTGTGCCGGTGCTTGACCTGAGCCGCCTCGAACAAGGTGCGTCCGAGTATCGTACCTTTCTCCTGGACCTGCGTACGGCAGCCCGGGACGTTGGCTTCTTCTATCTCAGCGGCCACGGAATTTCCGCCCCGGAGATCGACGACGTGCTCGATGCCTCGCGACGGTTCTTCGCGTTGCCGGAGGCCGACAAGCTGGCCATCGAAATGGTCAAGTCCCAGCAGTTCCGCGGCTACACCCGCGCCGGCGGCGAACTGACCAAGGGCGCGGCCGACTGGCGTGAGCAACTCGACATCGGCGTCGAGCGCCAGCCCATAGCGCAGGGACCTGGAGTTGCACCGTGGACACGGCTGCAGGGGCCGAACCAGTGGCCGTCTGCACTGCCGGAGCTCAAGCCGGCACTGCTTGCATGGCAGGCCAAGGCGACCGCGGTGGCCATTCGGCTGCTGAAAGCCTTCGCACTATCGCTCGATCAGCCCGAGGACGCCTTCGACGCGATCTATCGGGACTCGCCCAACCATCGCATGAAGATCGTCCGTTATCCCGGCCGTGACGCGACCGAAGGCGACCAGGGCGTCGGCGCGCACAAGGATGGCGGTTTCCTCACCCTGCTGCTGCAGGACGACAACAAGGGCCTGCAGGTCGAATATGACGGAAGCTGGGTGAATGTGGATCCGCTCCCTGGAACGCTGGTCGTCAACATTGGCGAACTGCTCGAACTGGCATCGAATGGGTATTTGCGTGCCACCGTTCACCGCGTCGTGACGCCGCCTGCCGGCGTCGAGCGGATCTCCGTTCCCTTCTTCTTCAGTGCGCGGCTGGACGCGACCATACCGCTTCTGACCCTGCCCGAGGAATTGGCGGCCGAAGCGCGCGGGCCGGCAAGCGATCCGGACAATCCGTTGTTTCGCGATGTCGGCACCAATGTGCTCAAAAGCCGACTGCGTTCACATCCCGACGTGGCACGCCGCCACTATGCCGATCTTCTCGAGGCCGGAGCGGCGGGTTCGTGAACTCAGCTCTGCACGAATTTTTGCCGTTTCATATGTTTTTTGGAATGCCATTCGTCGCCAAGGCTTCGAGATAGGCGCAAAAAGGTAAAATCGTTTAGCGGTTTCCTCCCATTCCGCTGGACGGTGTTCCCCTCTGAAGGTTCAAACCTTCTTTTGGCCGGGCCGCATTCGAGCCCGGCCATTTTTTGTCCTGGTCCCGGACAGCGCAAAACCTATGCTGCAAAAGGCCGGCGTGGAGGAACAGGATATCTTCCCGAGTTGCGCGGACCGTCCGATCCTGAGTTTAGGATTCGAGCGCTAGTGCTCGACTGTATCGATCGGTCGAAACGACTTTCATGACACAAAAACAATTGCACCTCGGCGCCTTCATGCGCCCCGTCAGCCTGCATACCGGCGCCTGGCGCTATCCGGGCGCCTATGCCGACGCCAATTTCAATTTCGCGCATCTGAAGCGCTTCGCCCAGACCTTGGAGGCGGCGAAGTTCGACGCCTTCTTCATGGCCGACCATCTGGCCGTTCTCAACATGCCGATCGAGGCGCTGCGGCGCAGCCACACGGTCACCTCGTTCGAGCCGTTCACGCTTTTGTCGGCGCTCGCCGCCGTCACCGACCATATCGGGCTGGTCGCCACCGCATCGACGACGTTCGACGCGCCCTATCATGTTGCCCGCCGCTTCGCCTCGCTCGACCATATCAGCGGCGGACGCGCCGGCTGGAACATCGTCACCACGTCCAATCCGGATGCGGCGCTCAATTTCGGCCTCGACGAGCATGTCGAGCATGACGAGCGCTACCGGCGGGCCCGGGAATTCTACGATGTCGTCACCGGCCTGTGGGACAGCTTTGCCGACGATGCCTTCATCCGCGACGCCGAAAGCGGGTTCTATTTCGACCCGGCCAGGCTGCATGTGCTCGACCACAAGGGTGAGCATCTCTCGGTGCGCGGCCCACTCAACATCGCGCGGCCAATCCAGGGCCGGCCGGTCATCGTGCAGGCCGGCGCCTCGGAGGCAGGACGCCAACTGGCGGCGGAGACAGCGGAGGTCATTTTCGCCGCCCATGCCGATCTCGCGGCGGGGCAGCGCTTCTTCGCCGACGTCAAAGGCCGTGCGGAAAGGCTTGGCCGGTCGCGTGACGACATCAAGATCCTGCCCGGCGCCTTTGTCGTTGTCGGCGACAGCGTCGAGGACGCGCAGGCCAGGCGGGCGAAGCTCGACAGTCTCGTCTACTACGAGAGCGGCATCGCCTCGCTGTCGATCGCCATCGGACATGACGCGTCCGGTTTTGATCCCGACGCGCCCTTGCCCGAAATCCCCGAGACCAATGCCTCGAAGAGTGGCCGCGAGCGCGTCATCGAACTGGCACGCGAGGAGAACCTGACCGTCAGGCAGCTTGCGCAAAGGCTGGGCGGCTATTCCGGCCTTGCTTTTGTCGGCACGCCTGAAACAATCGCCGACGAGATGGAGGAATGGCTGATCGGCGAGGGTTCCGACGGGTTCAACATCATGTTTCCATACCTGCCCGCCGGGCTCGATGATTTTGCCGAGAAGGTGGTGCCGGAATTGCAACGGCGAGGGATCTTCAGGCGGCAATATGAAGGGTCGACACTGCGCGAGAATCTCGGCCTGAAGCGTCCGCCCAACCGGTTTTTCGAGTAGAGCCTTCTTCGCAGGGAGATTTTCGATGTCGATCCAGTCCAACACCCGCATCGTGCTCGCGGCGCGGCCACAAGGCCGGCCAAAGCCGGATGATTTCCGCATCGAGACGGTTGATGTCGTCCAGCCGGGAGAGGGCGAACTGCTGCTGCAGATCCTCTATCTGTCGCTCGATCCCTATATGCGCGGGCGCATGAACGCTACGAAATCCTATGCCAGGCCCGTCGATGTCGACGGCGTGATGGAAGGCGGTACCGTTGCGCGCGTCGTGATCTCTCGCCACCCGGAATTTACCGAAGGGGATATCGTGTTGTCCCATTCCGGCTGGCAGAGTTTTGCCTTGTCCGACGGTGTCGGGCTGCGCAAGCTGGATCCCGCTGCGGCACCCATCACTACGGCGCTTGGCGTGCTCGGCATGCCGGGCTTCACGGCCTATGCCGGTCTGCTCACCATCGGGCAGCCGAAGCCTGGCGAGACGGTCGTCGTGGCGGCCGCCAGCGGCGCGGTCGGGTCGGCCGTTGGCCAGATCGCGCGCATCAAGGGCGCGCGTGCCGTCGGCATTGCCGGCGGTGCCGACAAGTGCGCCTTCGTGCGAGACGAACTCGGCTTCGATGCGGTCGTCGATCACCGTGCCGATGATTTTGCCGAGCAGTTGAAGGCAGCCTGCCCCGGTGGCATCGACATCTATTTCGAGAATGTCGGTGGTCCTGTCTGGGACGCGGTGTTTCCGCTGCTGAACGAATTTGCGCGTGTGCCGGTCTGCGGGCTGATCGCGCAGTACAACGTCATCGCGGATGCCGGCGTCGACCGGTTGCCGGTATTGATGCAGCAAGTGCTGCACCGCAGCCTGACGATCAGGGGGTTTATCCAGCGTGAATTTGTCGACCAGCGCCCGGCCTTCTATCGTGAGATGGCCGAATGGATATCGTCCGGCCGCGTCCGCTACAGGGAAGATATCGTCGATGGCATCGAAAATGCACCACAGGCCTTTCTCGGCCTTCTCGATGGCAAGAATTTCGGCAAGCTGATCGTGCGTATCGCGGAATAAATGCCGCGCAACGATCAGGCGGGGCTGCTTGGGTAATTTCTGCCGCAGCCGTGGCCGCGGGGCGTGATTGCCAGCAGCCGCCGATCAGCCGGTTGCCCCGGCTGCCGATGACGCCGAGCGGCGAGAAACGCAACTTGCCGATCTGGGCGATGGTCGCGGCGTCGCGCTCGCGCAGGCTTGGATTGCTCACGGCACGGTTTCTGTCTCGAGTGCCGGCAGTGCCGCCGCCAGCCGGTCCGCCCATTCCTCGATGCCGGACCGTGTCGACAAAAGATCCTGCCGGATCTCGACGAGGACGGCGGCGATGCCGCGATCGTCGCCATGGATGGGCACGGCGTAGTCGGCGTCGCGGCTGATCACATAGGGTACATTGGCCGCAACATTGAGCGCCGCATCGGTGCGCAGGCCCGAAAGGATCGCTTCGGCGAGACCTCTTGCTTGGTCATGCAGCACGCCGGCATGCCAGGGCCTGCTGACGCCGAGGAAGACCGGCGTGAAAGAATGGATCGTCACGATCCGCGTCTGCCGGCCTGCTTGTGCCCGGCGGTCGAGATAAGCGGTCACCCGGTCATGGAACGGCGAAAAGATGATCTCGGCGCGCCGGGTCCGCTCCGCCGCATCGATGCCGACATTCCCGGGAATGTCGGTGTCTTCCGACAGTACCGGAATGCTGCCTGGCGTGCCCAGTGGCCGGTTGAGGTCGATCAGCAGCCGCGAATAGCCGCTGAGGAAGGCCGGAGCATCGAGCTTCGACGACAGCAGGCGGGTCACTTCGGCGGCGCCGATATCCCAGGCGATGTGGCGCTGCAGATGGTGGGCATCGAGGCCAAGCTGTCGATACTCGACCGGCATGTGGTTGGACGCATGCTCGCACAACAGCACGATATCGGAACGGCCGTGCTCGTTGAGGGCCTCGACGGCCTCGGGCCAATCTTTTTTTGTCACTGCGGTCATCAATAGAGCGTCCGGTAGAGATCGCAGATGGAGGCCGGATCGAGACCGGCAAGACGCTCGGCTTCATGTCGCTTGAGGCCGACGAAGGTTTCGATGAAGACGGGCGCGAACCATCCCGTCACGGTGCCGTCGGCCAGCAGCGCGTCCAGTGCCGCGGGCAGGGTTTCGGGCAGGCGCACCAGACCAAGACTTGCCCGCTCCGCCTCGCTCATCAGTGTCGGGTCGCCGGTGACCAAAGGTGGCGACGGCAGGCCCGCCTCCAGCCCCTCCAACCCGGCGCGGATGATCGCCGCCAGCGACAGATAGGGATTGCCGGTGGCGTCGGCGGCCCGGTATTCGATGTTGTATTGCCGCGCCGGATCCCGTCCGCCGATCGTCACCGTCGGGCAGATGCGCAGCGACGCCTCGCGGTCGCGGTCGGCAAGCCAGGTGTAGGAAGAACTCCAGCTGTGCGGCTTCAGCCGGTAGAAGGACGACACGCTCGACGCCGTCATGGCGGTCATCCCAGGCAGATGGCGCAGCACGCCGGCACAGAAGGCGCCCGCTTTGGCGGAAAGGCCGCCCGCCAGTGCCGGATCGTAAGTCATCGGCTTGCCGGCCTCGTCGACGAAGCTGAAATGGATGTGGACGCCGTTGCCGACGGCGGTTGGCGCTGTCTTGGGGGCGAAGCTCGCACGCCAGCCGGCATTGCGCGCCAACTCGCGCGTGATTTCGCGGATGGCGACGGCGCGGTCGGCCGCCGTCAGCGCGTCCGCCGGCTCGTGCGTCACCTCGAACTGCTCGTCGCCGAATTCGGCGATGACCACCTCGGGCGCGACGCCGGCTTCCTCGAGCGCCGCCATCAGATTGGGCGCGAAAGGGTCGGCGCGGCGCAGTGCGGCGAAAGACATTGAATGCGCCTGTGCGAAGCCGCCGTCGGCAACGTTGAATTCGTGCTCGAAAGCGGCGATGACCGACAGGCCGGTTGCGGCTTTCAAATCGGCCAGCGCGTCTTTGAGCATCGTGCGGGTGCAGCCGAGCCATGGGCTGCCGTCGAGCTCGACGATGTCGCCGGCGACCATATCGAATGGCGTTGCCGATCCGGTGCGTGTCGTGCGAAAGCGCGCTTCGAGATCGGGGATCAGCCGCAGGTCGCCCGACGAGCCCCAGGGGTTGGGATCGACGATCGAGTTGAACGGTGTCAGCGACAGATTGGCCTGCAGCCAACCGACGCCGGTCGTGGCGGTCTTCTGCAACTTGCTTTCGGCAACGAAACGGCCCCGCGTGACGGCGGAGAGATCCGTGGTGACGACGGCAACCAGAGGCTCGACAGTCGACGTCATGCCGGTTTTCCCAAAGCGTTGAAGCGGTCGACGACCGTGTCGGTGTCAGCCACCCAGCAGTAGCCGCCGAAGGCCTTGAGCGCGATGTCGTGGCGTTTCTGGGTGATGGTGGCGCAGGCATCCGATACGCAGGTGACAAGATAGCCGCGGTCGGCGCCGTCGCGCACCGCCATGTCGACGCATTGATCGGTCAGCACGCCGACCACGACGAGATAGCGGATGCCGAGGTTCTTGAGGAGATAGTCGACATTGGTCGAATTGAAGATGCCCGACGACGTCTTCGGCAGCATGATCTCGTCGCCAACCGGCGCCAGCGATGCCACCGGCAGTCCTTCGGGGAGACTGGGCGCAACATGGATCGGTGTCAGCTTGTGGTCGAGCGAGCGCTCACGGCCGTCTTCGGTCAGGCTCTGAATGATGGTGTGCAGCACCTCGACGCCATTGGCCCGCGCCGCCGCCAGCAGGCGCTCCTGGTTGGGGATCGTCTGCGAGGATGTCTGCCGGTAAAAATAATGATCGGGGCCACGTTCCGGATGCGACGGATCGGCGCCCGGCTCCAGCCAGATGCGCTGCATGTCGACGAGCAGCAGTGCCGTTTCGCCGGCACGGAAGGCTTCGTCTCGTTTGGGTAGGGCCTGGGTCATGCTTTGTCGTCCTGCTTTGCTGATTTGGGTCCCGGTGTCTTGCGGGGGCCGGGTGTCTTGCGCGCGCCGTTCTCTTGCGGTTCGCTGTCGAGCGTCACGGCATTGGCATGCCGCACCTTTTCGAGTCGCTCGATGCGGGCGCGGGCCTCGTCGCCCAGCGTCGAAACGATATGGGCGACCAACGCTTCCATCTGTGCGATCGCAGGCGCCAGCGTGTCGTAAGGTGAGGCGACTTCGAGCGGGCTGACGATGGTGACTTCGGCGAGATCTGATATCGGCGACAGCCATTGGTCGGTGAACAGGACGATGCGCACATCGAGCGCCGCCGCCTGTTTTGCATAGGCCATCACATCGAGTTGGTAGCGGCGGTAGTCGAAGACGACGAGCACGTCGCGCCGGCCGAGGTCGGCCAGCGTGTCGAAGATCTGCGGAGAGAGCACGCCAAGATCGCGAACCCCGGAGCGGAACTGCACGAGATAGCCGGCCAGCATGCCGGCGATGTGGCGGCTGAACCGGCCGCCAACCATCACGATCTCGCCCTTGGCCTCCATCAGCAAGCGGGCCGCCCGCTCGTAAGTCTGGACGGGTGTCGCGGCGGTGGCTTTCTGCAAGGCCGTGGTGACGCTATCGAGATAGGCCAGCACGGCGCTGTCGTTGGAACCGCTCTGCCGCTTGGCCTCCATCATCAGCAGCGGCGAGTGCAGTCTTGCCTCGACTTCGGCCAGAAGCCTCGCCTGGAAATCCGGAAACCCTTCATAGCCGAGCTTCATCACCAGCCGCACCACGGTTGGATCGCTGACGCCAGCGCGCCGGGCGAGCGATGAGGCGGTACCGAGGCCGGAGGTCGGATAGTCCGTCAACAGCAGTCGGACGATCTTCTCCTCCGACGGCGTCAGCGCAAGATCCCCGCGCATCAGAACATCGCGTATCGCCATGGGCCTCCCCGGAATCCGTGTTCTCTTGTTTTGTCGAGTTTATTACAGAGATTTAAATCTCGGTCAACAATGAAGAGATGTTGACATTGCGCGATCGCTGGCCCTACCTTGTCGAAAAGCAGCCAAGAGACTGTGGGGAACAGCCATGCGAAATGGAAGCGACGTCATCGTCGTCGGTGCCGGTATTGTCGGATCGAGCGCGGCCTATGATCTGGCCAAAGCCGGTGTGAAGGTCACGCTGGTCGAGCAGACCCATCCCGCCGGCGGCCCGTCGGGCAGATCGTCGGCGCTGCTGCACGCCTTCTACCTGATGCCGGAACTGTCGCAGCTATCCATCCGTGGCCGAGAGATCCTGGTGTCGCTGCCCGAAATCGCTGGCGAAGGATCCTTTGTCACCGAAATCGGCATGATGTGGGTCTGCGGCAACGACAACAAGGCGAGCTGGACGTCGGCAGCCGAACGCATCCGCGGCGAGGGCGCGCGCATCGAGACATTGTCGCCGCAGGCCTTTGCCGATGCCGCACCGGGCTTTGCGCTGGACAATGTCGCCGTCCTGGTATCCGCGCAATCCGGTGCGCGACAGCGCGCCGACCTGGAACTTTGCCGTCGTGCATTGTCATGGGCATCCGGTGCCGCTCGACGATCACGGCACCGCCCGGCATCTCCTGCAGCTTGTCGATGTGCTGGAGAAGGATCGCGACGATCGCTGGCGCATGCGTGAGCTCGGACCAGGCGGCATGGAGCGGCGCATACCTGGTATCATAGGGTTTGACCTGCCGATCGGGCGGCTCGAAGCCAAGTTCAAGATGGGCCAGGATGAGCGCCTCTACGACACAGGCGGAGCCATCAGGGTGCTGGAGCAAAACGATCCGGCGCTGGCAACGATGATGAAGGCGCACAACGCGCATCGCCAGGACTGAGCGCCTGCATGCGGCAAGGAAAAGAAAAATGATCCCCAATCTCAACATCGTGCCCTTCGTCAGCGTCGATCATATGATGAAGCTGGTGCTGAAGATCGGCGTCGAACGCTTCCTCGTCGAACTCGCCGGCTACATCGAGAATGATTTCCGTCGCTGGGAGCTGTTCGACAAGACGCCGCGCGTCGCCTCGCACAGCGCCGAGGGTGTCATCGAACTGATGCCGACCAGCGACGGCGAGGTCTACGGCTTCAAATATGTCAACGGCCATCCCAAGAACATGCGCGAGGGACGCCAGACCGTGACCGCCTTCGGCATGCTCGCCGACGTCCACAATGGCTACCCGGTATTGCTGTCCGAAATGACCATCCTGACGGCGCTGCGCACGGCGGCGATGTCGGCTCTGGCCGCCAAGTATCTGGCGCCGGCCGGCTCCAGCTGCATGGCGCTGATCGGCAACGGCGCCCAGGCCGAATTCCAGGCGGTGGCCTTCAAGGCGCTGCTCGGCGTCGACAGGCTGAGGCTTTACGATATCGACCGCTCGGCCACCGAAAAATGCATCCGCAATCTCGCCGGTCTAGGCTTCGACATGGTCGCCTGCGGCACCGCGCAGGAGGCGGTCGAGGGGGCTGACATCATCACCACCGTCACCGCCGACAAGCAGTACGCCACCATCCTCACCGACAACATGGTCGGCTCCGGCGTGCACATCAACGCGGTCGGCGGCGACTGCCCCGGCAAGACCGAATTGCATCGCGATATCCTGCTGCGCTCAGACATCTTCGTCGAATACCCGCCGCAGACCCGCATCGAGGGCGAGATCCAGCAGCTTGCGCCGGATCATGAGGTGATCGAGCTGTGGCAGGTGATGTCAGGCGCCGTGCAAGGCCGGCGCGATTCCGGCCAGATCACGCTGTTCGATTCGGTCGGCTTCGCCATCGAGGATTTTTCGGCGCTGCGCTATGTCAGGGATCAACTGCGCTCGACCGGCCTCTACCAGGAACTCGACATGCTGGCCGACCCCGACGAACCGCGCGACCTGTTCGGCATGCTGTTGAGGGCGGCCCAGCAGGGTTGAGGCATAGAGTGTTCAGCCAGCCGAACCCCACATGGCATCCGGCACCACCACCAGCTTGCCGACGAAATCCTTGGCAATGAAATCCGCCTGCGCATGGTGGAAATCGGAGAGCTTGTAGACGCCACCGACCAGCGGCCGGATTTTCTTCGCCTCGATGTAACCAACGATGCGACGGAAATCCGCGCGCGTGCCCTGGCTCGAACCATGCAACTGCAACTGCTTGAGATACATGGTCCTGAGATCGAGTTGCACGACCGGACCGGCAATCGCGCCGGCGGTGGTGTAGCGGCCTTCGGGCCTGAGAATACGCAAGAGGTCGTTGAAGATCGCGCCGCCGACCAGGTCGGCCACCACGTCGATCGGTTGGCCGCCGGTCGCTTCAATCACGGCTTGCGGCAGGTCTGCGACGCCACGGGTGATGACCGCCTCGGCGCCGATGTCCAGCACCGCCTGTTCCTTGCCCTTGCCGACGACGGCATAGGGAATGGCGCCGCGCGCCCGTGCCAGTTGCACGATGCCGGAACCGACGCCGCCCGAGGCGCCGGTGACCAGCACGCGCTCGCCGGCCTTCAAGCCGGCGCGCTCCAGCATCTGTTCACCGGTCAGGTAAGCGCAGCAGAAGGTGGCGAGTTCGACGTCGCTCATGTCGGTATCGACGACATGCGCATTCTCGGCCGGCACGGCCTGATATTCGGCGTAGCCGCCGTCGCGGCCGTGGCCCATATAGTCGATGTCGGCGAGCGAATCGTCGTCGCGATTGTAGATGGAGAAATCGACCATCACCCGTTCGCCGATACGCTCCGGCGACACACCTTCGCCGACGGCGGCGATGGTACCGACGGTATCGGTGCCCTGGATGCGCGGGAAAACAAGCGTGTTGCCCTGGCGTCGCCATGTCGACACGGCGGCAGCATCCTCCTCCGTACCATAGGCGCCCTGGCGCACCCAGACATCGGTGTTGTTCATGCCGCAAGCGCTGACCTTGACCAGCACTTCACCTGGCGCAGGCGAGGGCACTTTCACATCGCTGCGGTAGACGAGTTTTTCCGGCCCGCCGTGCCCGACAAGCAGCACGGCGGCCATGGTGGCGGGGAGGGTTCTGGTCATGGCATTCATAGTCGATCTCAGAGATTGGCAAACACGCTCTTGACCGCATCGGCGGTCTTCGACACGACGATGTCGGCTTCCTCGCGGGTCAGGCAGAGCGGCGGCGCGAAGCCAAGAATGTCGCCCTGCGGCATGGCGCGGCCGATGACGCCGCTTGCGGCAAGCGCTGTCGCCACCTGCGGTCCGATCTTCTGCGAAGCGTCGAAGAACACCCGGTCGTCCTTGTCGGCAACGAATTCCACCGCTGCCAGCATGCCGTCGCCGCGGACGTCACCGACATGCTTGTGGCCGCCGACCGCCTTGGCCAGCTCGGCGCGGAAATAGGCGCCGGTCTCCTTGGCATTTGTCACAAGATCCATCTCGTCGATCAGCTCGAGATTGGCGACGCCGGCGGCAACGCAGATCGGATGTGCCGAATAGGTCCAGCCATGGCCGAGCGAACCGAGCTTGTCGGAGCCCTCAACCAGCACCTGCCACATCTTGTCGGCGACGATGACGCCCGACAGCGGCGCATAGGCCGAGGTCAGGCCCTTGGCGATGGTGATCAGGTCCGGCTTGATGCCGTAATGGTCGGAGCCGAACATGGTGCCCAGTCGGCCGAAGCCCGTCACCACTTCGTCGGCGACCAGAAGCACGTCGTACTTCTTCAACACCGCCTGGATCTTTTCCCAATAGCCGGCCGGCGGCGGCACGATGCCGCCGGTGCCGAGGATCGGCTCGCCGATGAAGGCAGCGACGGTTTCCGGGCCTTCGGCCAGGATCATCTCCTCGAGCTTGTCGGCACAATGCTGCGAAAACTGCTCCTCGCTCATCGAGCGGTCGGCGCGGCGGAAGTAGTAGGGTGCCTCGGTGTGCAGGATCGGCGCGCGCGGCAGGTCGAAGGCGTTGTGGAACAGGTCGAGCCCGGTCAGCGATCCCGTCATCACGCCCGAGCCGTGATAGCCGCGCCAGCGCGAAATGATCTTCTTCTTCTCCGGCCGGCCGAGCACGTTGTTGTAGTACCAGATCAGCTTGATGTTGGTTTCGTTGGCATCCGAACCGGAGAGGCCGAAATAGACCCGCGACATGCCCTCCGGCGCGCGATCGATGATCATCTTGGCCAGCGTGATCGAGGCCTCGGTACCGTGGCCGACATAGGCGTGGTAATAGGCGAGGTTCTTCGCCTGGGCGGCGATGGCGTCAGCGATCTTCTGGCGGCCGTAGCCGACATTGACGCAATAGAGCCCGGCGAAGGCATCGAGGCTCTTCCTGCCATTGTTGTCCCACACGGTGACGCCTTCACCGCCGGCCATGATGCGTGTCGGGCTTTCGCCCCGCGCATGCGTGCCCATATGGGTCGAGGGATGGAAGAAGTGGTCGCGATCCCAGGCGGCGAGTTCGTTGGACTGGTCGAGCATTTTTTTGACTCCTTGAGGGATGGCAGGACGAACCTAGGCGACGTCCAGACAGAGATACTTCAGATCGGTGAAGGCTTCGAGCCCGTGGCGCGAGCCTTCGCGCCCGATGCCCGATTGCTTGACGCCGCCGAACGGGATCGGCGCGCCGGTGATCTTGACGCGGTTGATGGCGACCATGCCGTAGTCGAGCGCGCGGCCCATGCGCTGCTGCCGGCCACCATTCTCGGTCACGACATAGGCGACGAGGCCATACTCGGTGGCGTTGGCGCGGGCAATCACGTCATCCTCGCTGTCGAACGGCGTCACGGCGGCAACCGGGCCAAACGTCTCCTCGCGCATGATCAGCGCTTCGTCACTGACATCGGCCAGCAGCGTCGGCTGGTAGAACAGCGGGCCGGCCTGGTGCCGTTTGCCCCCGGTGAGGCAGCGCGCGCCGTGAGCGATGGCATCGGCGACCTGTTCCTCCACCTTCTTGATGGCGCGCTCATGCATCAGCGGCCCGATGTCGATCTTCTCGGCTAGGCCATTGCCGGTCCGCAGCGTCTCGATGCGCTTGGCGAAGGCGGCGCAGAACCGATCGTAGATCGGACGCTGGACGTAGATGCGGTTGGCGGCGAGGCAGTCCTGGCCCGACGTGGCGAATTTGGCGTCGATGGCGATATCAACCGCTTTGTCCAGATCTGCATCGGCAAAGACGATCAGCGGGGCATGACCGCCAAGCTCCATCACCAGCCGCTTCATGGTCGGCGCGCTCTGGGCGGCGATCAGCCGGCCGATCTCGGTCGAGCCGGTGAAGCTCATGGCACGCACGCGCGGATCTTCGCACATCCGGCCGACGATCGTCGAAGCCTTGCCGGTGACGATGTTGAAGACGCCCACGGGCAGGCCGGCGCGTTCGCCGAGTTCGGCCAGCGCCAGCGCCGACAGCGGCGTTTCCGAGGACGGATGCGCGACGATGGTGCAGCCGGCGGCAAGGGCGGCGGCCGCCTTACGGGTCAGCATGGCCGACGGAAAATTCCACGGCGTGACGACGCCGACGACGCCGAGCGGCTCGCGCCGCACCATCATCTCGGCGTTCGGCAGATGGCTGGTGACGCTCTCGGCGTTCAGGCGTTTTGCTTCTTCGGCATACCATTCGACGAAGGAGGCGGCGTAGTCGATCTCGCCCAGCGATTCCTGCAGAGGCTTGCCCTGTTCAAGCGTCATCAGCAGAGCCAGATCATCCTTGGCGCCGACGATCAGCTCGAACCATTTTCGTAAAATTTTCGAGCGCTCCTGCGGCAACAGCGCCCGCCAGGCCGGGAAGGCGCGCGCCGCGGCATCGATCGCCTTTGTCGTCTGCCGGCCATCGAGCGCGGCGACGAAAGCGACGGTCGTGCCGGTGGCCGGATCGGTGACCTCGAAGCTTTCGGCAGCCTCGCTTGCGGTCCAGTGGCCATCGACATAGGCGAGTTCGCGCAGCAGCCGGCGGTCGGCGAGGCCGTCGAGCGCTTCATGGCGATGCGAGCGGGCGAAATGCGCGGACATGGTCAAAGCCTCCCGGTTCGGACTGATAAGGGAAGACTATCCGCCCGATGCAGATAGAGAGGCTGTTTGGAAGTCCTGGCGTAGAGAGACTCTCTCTATCGGGTTGCCCGGCGAGAGAATCTCTCCGCTCCTATGACGACGCCGGCAAAAGCTCTGCGAGGGGCAGCGCCACCTCGTCCTTCACGGTCTTGATGACGATGTAGGTGAAGTAACGATCGATGCCGATCTCGCGGTCCAGCAAGCCATCGACCAGCCGCTGATAGGCGTCGATGTCGCGCGCCATTACCTTCAACAGATAGTCGACGCCGCCGCCGACAGACCAGCAGGCGACGATCTCGGGAACATCGCGTATAACGCGCTCGAAGCGGTCGAAATCGGCCTGGCGGTGGTTTGCCAGCGTCACCTCCATCAGCACGGTGGCAACGGGTGCCACGACGCGCATGGCGATCCTGGCGTGATAGCCCGAGACGATGCCGGCCTTTTCCAGCTTGCGCAACCGCATCCAGCACGGCGTCGGAGACAGGCCGACCTGCTCGGCCAGCGCCAGCTTGGTGATGCGTCCGTCGCGCTGGATGGCGTCGAGGATTTTCAGGTCGATCGGGTCGAGTTTCGCTGATGTCATCAGGGCTCACTTTTTCGTCCGAGCACCATGACGGCGCATTATTTCGATTGTCAATTGCACTGATTTCGATCTCTAATAAGTCATGACATTGTGGCAACCCGATCCCGCGCTTATCCGGCGGCCGGCCTATCAGTCGCTGGCCGACCAGTTCGCGCGCGCCATCCATGACGGACGCCTTGCCAATGGCGCGCGGTTGCCGACCCATCGCAGGCTGGCCGACGACCTCAAGCTTTCGGTGCAGACGGTCAGCCGCGCCTATGAGGAACTGATCCGCCGCGGCCTGATTTCGGGCGAGATCGGCCGCGGCAGCTTCGTCCAGACGCAGCGCCGCGAGCCCGAGCCGCCCTATCTGCCGGAGCGGCTCGGTGAAGTCATCGACCTTTCGATCCTGAAACCGGTCTGCGAGCCGATGCATCTTGAGCGGCTGAAGCAGGCACTGGGATGGCTGGCTGAGAACCTGCCGTCGAGTTCAGCACTTTCGTTCCGGCCCAACATGGTGTTTCCCCGCCACCGCGCGGTGGCGGTCGAATGGTTGAGACTGTGCGGCCTCGATGCATCGCCGCAGAACGTCAGCCTGACCAACGGCGCCACCGCCGGCATGACAGTGGCGCTGATGAGCGTCGCGCCGCCGGGCTCTACGGTCGCCACGGAGGCGATCGGCCACCATACGCTGGTGCCGTTGGCACGCTATCTCGGCTTCAACCTGGAAGGCCTGCCGATCGACGACAACGGCCTGATTCCGGAAGCGCTGGACGAGGCCTGCCGGCTTTCCGACATCCGCGCGGTCTTCGTGCAGCCCTCGGTCATCAATCCGACGGCGACGCTGATGGATGCGCGGCGGCGAGAAGAGATCGCGGCGGTCGCGCGCAAGCACGATATCGCCATCATCGAGAACGATGTGCTGGGTCCGCTGGTCGAAGACCGGCCGCCGCCGGTTGCCGCGTTCGCGCCGGAGCGTACGCTCTACGTCACCTCCTTCACCAAGATCACCGTGCCCGGCCTGCGCATCGGCTATCTGGCCGCACCCGACCGCTACGTCGCCGCCGTCGCCAACCGGCATCTGGTTTCGAACTGGATGGCGACGCCGCTGGTGGCCGAGATCGCCACCAAATGGGTGACCGACGGCACGGCGATGGAGCTTGTCCACTGGCAGCGCGCGGCTTTGCGGCGCCGGCAGGATATTGCAGCGCAGGTGCTGGCGGGGGTCGACTATCGCGCCCGGCGAGACGGGCTGCATGTCTGGCTTCAACTGCCCGCGGACCGTGCCGAGGAAAGCTTTGTCGCCCAGGCCCGCCTGCAAGGCGTGGCTATCGCGCCCGGAACATCCTTCCGTATTTCGGGTGCGCCCTGGCATCCGGCGGTGCGTATCTCGCTGGGTTCGACCACCGAGGGGGAACTGCGCGCCGGCCTCGGCGTTGTCACCAAGCTGCTGCTTGGCGATCCGGAGCATCTGCTGCTCGCAATCTAGGTCCGGTTTGCCCGGAAATTGTGCGGAATCAGAATAATTGTCATGATATTATTTTCCCAATTGACATGATTTGGCGCGTTCCGCATCGTTAAGGGGCATAAGCTTCTCCAGCACGGGGAAATAGATTTGTCCGCACCAGCGCCCATCATCAAGATCGACAGCATCTCGAAAAGCTTCGGCAGCTTCAAGGTGCTGGACGGCCTGTCGATGCAAGTCATGCCCGGCGAGAAGCTGGCACTGATCGGCCCATCGGGTTCGGGCAAGACGACGATCCTGCGCATCCTGATGACGCTGGAGCGCATCGATGGCGGTCATATCCAGATCGACGGCGAGCAGCTCTATCACATGGAGCGCAATGGCCAGCTGTTGCCCGCCGATGAGCGGCATCTGACAAGGATGCGCCAGAAGATCGGCATGGTGTTCCAGCTGTTCAACCTGTTTCCGCACAAGTGCGTCATGGACAATGTCACGCTGGCGCCGATGCTGACCAAGGGCACGCCGCGTGCCGCCGCCGAAAAGCGGGCGATGGAACTGCTCGAAATGGTCGGCATGGCCGACAAGGCCAAGAACATGCCGGCGCAGCTGTCCGGTGGGCAGAAGCAACGCGTGGCGATCGCTCGGGCGCTGGCGCTGTCGCCGAAGATCATGCTGTTCGACGAGGTGACGTCGGCGCTCGATCCAGAGCTGGTCGAGGAGGTGATGAACGTCATGCGCAAGCTCGCCGCCGAGACCGACATGACCATGCTGCTGGTCACCCACGAGATGGGCTTTGCCCATGATTTCGCCGACCGGGTGCTGTTCTTCGATCGCGGCAGGATCGTCGAAGAAGGCAAACCGGACGAGATTTTCCGCAATCCCAAGCAGGAGCGCACGCAAGGTTTCCTGAAGAAGATCATCGCGGCCGGACATCGGGTCTGACCGCAATGCCCAGGGCGACGAAGTCGTCCCGAGGCGGCGAGGGCCGCCATGCAACAAAGCAAGACAAGAAACAAGGAGTTGGGAACAATGAACAAACTTGGCATTCTGGCCGGCGTTGCCGGTCTTGCACTGACGGCGGTGCTGGCCGCCTCGATCCCCGGTTCGGCCGATGACAGCAAGCTCGAGCAGCTCAAGGCGCAAGGTTTCGCCCGCCTCGCCATCGCCAACGAGCCGCCCTATACGGCGGTCGCCGCCGACGGCAAGGTTTCGGGTGCCGCGCCTGATGTGGCCCGCGAGATATTCAAGCGGCTCGGCGTCGCCGACGTTGCCGCTTCGATCTCCGAATATGGCGCCATGATCCCCGGCCTGCAGGCCGGTCGCTTCGATGTCGTCACCGCCGGCCTGTTCATGAAGCCGGAGCGCTGTGCTGCGGTCGCCTATTCGGAACCCGTGCTGTGCGACGCCGAGGCGATGCTGGTGAAGAAAGGCAATCCAAAGGGCTTCAAGAGCTATGAGGATGTCGCCAAGGATACGACTGCGACCATCGGCGCGCCGGGCGGCGGCACCGAGGAGAAGCTCGCGCTCAATGCCGGCGTGCCACGCGATCGCGTCATCGTCGTGCCGGATGGCCAGAGCGGCGTGAAGATGCTCCAGGATGGCCGCATCGACGCTTATTCGCTGCCCGTCCTGTCGATCAATGATCTGGTCAAGAAGGCCAACGATCCGAACCTCGAAGTCATCGCTCCGGTGCAGGGCGCACCGGTCTATTGCGACGGCGCCGCTTTCAAGAAGGGCGACGAGGCACTGCGCGACGCCTTCGATGTGGAACTGGCCAAGATGAAGAAATCAGGCGAGTTCGCCAAGATCATCGAGCCCTACGGCTTCTCGGCGGCAGCCGCGATGTCGACCAGCCGCGACAAGCTCTGCGCGGCGAAGTGATTCTTCCTTCTCCCCGTTCAACGCGGAGAAGGTGTCACGAAGTGACGGATGAGGGGCGGCGCCAAACCTTCGCAAGTTCGCGCCGCCCCTCATCTGCCTGCCGGCATCTTCTCCCCGTAAACGGGGAGAAGATGCTAAACCCAACGTTGGAAACCGAATGACCCAGTGGTCCGGCTATTTCGGCCTGATATTGCAGGGAGCGCTTGTCACCATCGAGCTGACGCTGATGGGGTCGGTGCTGGCGCTGATCATGGCCTTCCTCGCCGGCATGGGGCGCGTGTCGCGCTTCTTTGCGCTGCGTTGGTTGGCCACCGCCTACATCGAGTTCTTCCGCGGCACCTCGATCTTCGTGCAGTTGTTCTGGGCCTATTTCGTGCTGCCCTTCATCGGCATTTCGCTGACCCCGTTGCAGGCCGGCGTGCTGGCGCTCGGCCTCAATGTCGGCGCCTACGCCGCCGAAGTGGTGCGCGGTGCCATCCAGTCGATCGGCCGCGAACAGTATGAGGCCTGCACAGCGCTCAATCTCGGCCGCTGGCAAGGCATGCGCCACATCATCCTGCCACAGGCGCTGCTGGTGATGCTGCCGACCTTTGGCAACAATGCCATCGAATTGCTCAAGGCGACCGCCGTGGTGTCGCTGATCTCGCTCACCGACCTGACCTTCCAGGCGCAGGTGGTGCGCGCCCAGACCGGCAACACCCTGGTGCCGTTCACCACCATCCTGATCATCTATTTCATCCTCGCCCTGCTCATCTCGTGGGGCGTGCGCTCGCTGGAACGACGCATGGCGCGCGGCCTCGACGGGGTGCGTGCCTGATGGCCAACTCCCTTCTGATAAATTGGGCCTACTGATGGAATGGGATTGGAATTTCGTCTGGGAAATCATGCCAACGCTGATCCAGGGCGTGAAGATCACCATCCTGGCGACGCTGCTCGGCTCGGTGCTGGCGGCGATCGTCGGGCTTGGCATTGCGCTGGCGCGCCGCTCGCCCAACAAGGCGTTGTCGCGCACGGTCGGCTGGGCGGCTGAATTCATCCGCGGCACGCCGCTGCTGGTGCAGCTCTATTTCATCTTCTACGTGCTGCCCGACATCGGCATCCTGCTGCCGCCGCTGGTCGCCGGTGTCATCGGGCTCGGGCTGCATTACGGCACCTATACGGCCGAGGTGTATCGTGCCGGCATCGACAATGTGCCGCGCGGCCAATGGGAGGCCGCCAAGGCGTGCAATTTGAGCGCCAGTCAGACCTGGACCCACATCATCGTTCCGCAGGCTATCCCACCGATGATTCCGGCGCTCGCCAATTACTTTATCGCCATGTTCAAGGAAACGCCGCTGCTGTCGGCGATCACCGTGCTGGAACTGATGAACCAGGCCAAAAGCGTCGCCAACACCTACTATCGCTATATCGAGCCGATCACCCTGGTCGGTGCTTTCTTCCTGGTCATCAGTCTGTTTTCGGTCGTGTTGCTGCGCTGGCTGGAACGCCGCTACGGCAAGATCGAGAGGTAACCGATGAAACCCTTGCCCGAGATCAAGGTATATCCAAAACGGCCGGCACTGGATGCGCGTCCGCTGGAGCGGCGCATCGGCCTGATCATCCTGGCCACCGACCACACCAGCGAACCGGATTTCCGCCGCATGGTGGCGAGCGAACGCGTCGGCGTCTATGTCGCGCGCATTCCCTATGCCAACCCGACGACGCCCGAAAACCTGCGCAAGATGCAGCCGGCGCTGACGGCGGGCGCGGCCCTGATCCTGCCGGATGAGCCACTCGATGCCGTCTGCTATTCCTGCACTTCGGCCTCGGTGGTGATCGGCGATGCCGAGATCGAGGCGGCGATCCAGGTCGCAAAGCCCGCCGTGCCGGTAATCACCCCGCCGATGGCGGGCGTGCGCGGGCTGCGTGCGCTGGGCGCAAGCAAGATCAGCATCCTCACTCCCTACACGGTCGAGACATCCAGGCCGATGGCCGCCTATTTCGCGGCGCACGGCTTCGAGATCGCCAGCTTCACCTGCCTCGGTTTCGAGGACGACCGCGAGATGGCGCGCATCGCACCGGCGGCCCTCGTCGAACTGGCGCGTGAGGCGATCGACGCCAGCGCCGATGCGCTGTTCGTCTCCTGCACGGCGCTGCGTAGCGCCCTCGCGGTCACCGGAATGGAAAAAACTATTGGACGTCCCGTGGTGACCAGCAACCAGGCGACCGCCTGGAATTGTCTGCGGCTGTGCGGAGATGACACGCCGCGTCCCGAATTCGGCCGTCTGATGACGCAGCCATTTGCCGCCTGATTGATGATCATGACACAGGTCACTCTTGAGCACATTCGCGCCGCGCGTGAGCGCATTGCCGGCAAGGTCGAGCGCACGCCGACAGTGCTGTCCCAAAGTCTTTCCGAAGGGCTGGGCGTCCCCGTCCACCTCAAGCTCGAACACCGGCAGACCACCGGCAGCTTCAAGCTGCGCGGCGCCTCGAATGCCGTCGCTTCGCTCAGCACCGCGGAGAAGACGCGTGGCGTGGTCGCGGCCTCGACCGGCAACCACGGCCGCGCGCTGGCGCATGCGGCGAAGCTTGAGGGCATGCGCGCGGTGATCTGCATGTCGCGGCTGGTGCCTGAAAACAAGCTCGACGAGATCCGCCGGCTGGGCGCGGAGGTTCGCATTATCGGCAACAGTCAGGACGATGCCCAGCAGGAGGTCGATCGGCTGGTGGCGCAAGAGGGGCTGGTTATGCTGCCGCCCTTCGACCATCCCGACATTGTCGCCGGGCAAGGCACGCTCGGGCTTGAGATGATCGAACAGGTCCCGGATGCTGCCCTCGTCCTGGTGCAGTTGTCGGGTGGCGGGCTCGCCTCAGGCGTTGCCGCGGCCATCAAAGGCGTCAGCCCCGGCACAAAGATCATCGGTGTCTCGATGGCTCGTGGCGCGGCGATGAAGGCCAGCCTCGATGCCGGCCGCCCGGTGCTGGTGGAAGAATTGCCGACGCTGGCGGATTCGCTCGGCGGCGGCATCGGCCTCGACAACCGGCTGACCTTCGCCATGTGCCGCGACCTGCTCGATGGTATCATCCTGCTTAGCGAGGACGAGATCGCCGCCGGCATCCGTCACGCCTATGCGCGCGAACGCGAAATCGTCGAGGGCGCCGGCGCGGTCGGCATCGCCGCGCTACTCGCCGGCAAGGTCAGGTCGGACGGGCCGGTGGTCGTGCTTCTCTCCGGCCGCAACATCGATATGGACGCGCACCGCAGGATCGTCTGCGGCGAGGCGCCATCGCTCAAGGAGCACGCCGCATGAGCCGGACGACGATCCTCACCGAGCAAGAATTGCGCGCGATCGTGACACTCGATCTCGATGCAGTCGCCTGCGTCGAAAACGCCTTCCGTGCGCTTGCCACCCTGCCGGTGGCGATGCCGCCGATCCTGCGGCTCGATATTCCCGAGCATCGCGGCGAGGTCGACGTGAAGACCGCTTACGTGCCTGATATCGACGGTTTCGCCATCAAGATCAGCCCCGGCTTTTTCGACAATCCGAAGCTCGGCCTGCCCAGCGTCAACGGCATGATGGTGCTGCTGTCGTCCAAAACCGGGCTGGTCGAAGCACTGCTGCTCGACAACGGCTATCTCACGGATATCCGAACCGCTGCTGCCGGCGCCGTCGCCGCCAAACATCTGTCGCGGCAGGACTCGTCAGTTGCCGCGATCTTCGGCGCCGGCGTCCAGGCCGGGTTGCAATTGGAAGCCCTGATGCTGGTGCGGCCGATTACCGAGGCGCGCATCTGGGCGCGCGATGCGGCAAAGGCCGAGGCAACCGCCGGAGCCCTGCGCGAAAAGCTCGGCATTCTCGTGCATGCCGAGCCCGACGCGGCAAACGCAGTTGTCGGCGCCGACATCATCGTCACCACCACGCCTTCGACCGAGCCGCTGATCAAGGCGGGTTTCGTTTCCGCCGGCCAGCACATCACGGCGATGGGCTCCGACGCCGAGCACAAGAACGAGATCGCGCCGGCAATCCTGCGCATGGCCGATCTCTATGTCGCGGACAGCGCCCGTCAGACGCGGCGGCTGGGTGAGCTGCATCACGCCATCGCGGCGGGCGTGATGGCCGCTGAGGAAGAGGTGACCGAACTTGGCCAGATTATCGCCGGTAAACGGCACGGTCGGCGCTCGGCCAGCGACATCACCATCGCCGATCTGACCGGCACCGGCGTTCAGGATACGGCGATAGCTACGTTCGCCCGCGATCGGGCGCGGGTGGCCGGTTCCGGGGCCATTTTCGAAAGCTGATGCTGGCCAAGGCGTGATCCGGAAAAGTGGGAACCGGTTTTCCGAAAGATCACGCCCAAACAAGAACGACGGGCCGGTTTCAACGAAGTTGAAACAGGCTCAAGGCCCAACAAACGAGGACCAAGAACAATGCAACCGAACCTGAGATTCTCGCGCGGCGAATATGCGGATCGCCTCGCCAAGACACGCAAAGCCATGGAGGTGAAGGGCGTCGATCTTCTTGTTATCAGCGACCCGTCCAATATGGCCTGGCTGACCGGCTATGACGGCTGGTCGTTCTACGTGCATCAGGCGGTTATCGTGCCGCCATCGGGCGAGCCGGTCTGGTACGGCCGTGGCCAGGACGCCAACGGTGCCAAGCGCACTGCCTATCTCGCGCATGATAACATCGTCGGCTATGCCGATCACTATGTGCAGTCGACCGAGCGCCACCCGATGGATTTTTTGGCCAGCGTGCTTGCGGATCGCGGCTGGGGCAAGCTGACAGTCGGCGTTGAGATGGACAATTACTGGTTCTCGGCCGCCGCCTTCGCATCGCTGCAGAAGCATTTGCCCAATGCCCGCTTTGTCGATGCCACCGCGCTGGTCAACTGGCAGCGCGCGATCAAGAGCCCGACCGAGATCGACTATATGCGCAAGGCGGCTCGCATCGTCGAGGCGATGCACCAGCGCATCTTCGACAAGATCGAGGTCGGCATGCGCAAATGCGATCTCGTTGCCGAAATCTATGATGCCGGCACGCGCGGCGTCGATGGCATCGGCGGCGACTATCCGGCGATCGTGCCGCTGCTGCCGTCGGGTGCCGATGCCTCGGCGCCGCATCTGACCTGGGACGACAGACCGATGAAGCGGGACGAGGGCACCTTCTTCGAGATCGCCGGCTGCTACAACCGCTATCACTGCCCGCTGTCGCGCACCGTCTTCCTAGGCAAGCCGACGCAGGAATTCCTCGATGCCGAGAAGGCGACGCTGGAAGGTATGGAAGCGGGGCTGGCCGCGGCCAAACCCGGCAACGCCTGTGAGGACATCGCCAACGCCTTCTTCGCCGTGCTGAAGAAGTATGGCATCGTCAAGGACAACCGCACCGGCTATTCGATCGGACTGTCCTATCCGCCGGACTGGGGCGAGCGCACGATGAGCTTGCGTCCCGGCGACCGCACCGAACTCAAGCCCGGCATGACCTTCCATTTCATGACCGGCCTGTGGCTGGAAACGATGGGACTGGAGATCACCGAGTCCATCCTGATCACCGAAACCGGTGTGGAGTGCCTGGCCAATGTGCCGCGTAAGCTGGTGGTGAAGGATTGAGCCCGATGTCGAATCTACGCTCATCACCGGTCGCGCCGACCGTCGATTTCGACCGCGACGGCGTCCAGCACGGCTTCCTGCGCTTGCCCTACAGCCGCGACGATTCCGCGTGGGGCTCGGTGATGATACCGATCTGCGTCATCCGCAACGGCAACGGACCGGCAGCTCTGCTGTCCGGCGCCAACCATGGCGACGAATATGAGGGGCCGCTGGCCCTCTACGATCTCGCCAGGACCCTCGATCCCAGGCAAGTCAGCGGCACGGTGATCATCGTGCCGGCAATGAACTATCCGGCGTTCCGCGCCGGCACGCGCACCTCGCCGATCGACAAGGGCAACATGAACCGCAGCTTTCCCGGCCGGCCGGACGGAACGGTGACCGAAAAGATCGCCGATTACTTTCAACGTGAGCTGCTGCCTCGCGCCGACATCGTGTTCGACTTCCACTCCGGCGGCAAGACGCTGGACTTCGTGCCGTTCTGCGCGGCGCACACTTTGCCCGACAAGGCGCTGGAACAGAAAGCCTTTGACGCGGTCGCGGCCTTTGCCGCTCCGTTCTCGATGCGCATGATCGAGATCGACGCCGTTGGCATGTACGACACGGCAGCCGAGGAGATGGGCAAGGTCTTCGTCAGCACCGAACTTGGCGGCGGCGGCACGTCGCGCGCGCAAACCGTGCGGATCGCGAGGCGCGGCATTCTCAACGTGCTGCGTCATGCCGGCATTGTAGATGGTGCGGTCGAGAAGACTCGAACCCAGTGGCTCGACATGCCGTCGGGCGATTGTTTCTCGTTCGCCGAAGACGACGGCATGATCGAAACCATGGTCGATCTCGGTGAGCCCGTCAAAGAAGGCTCGGTGCTGGCGCGCATTCATTCCACCGGCCGCACCGGCGTCGCTCCGCAGGAGATCCGGGCAAAAATGTCGGGCATGCTTGCGGCGCGGCATTTCCCCGGGCTGGTTAAGGCCGGCGACTGCGCGGCGGTGGTGGCTGTGCACGTCTGAGCGGCTCCGCCGGGGCCTGCTCCACCCGGTTCGGGTCCATCGTCACTTGTTCTGCGTCCGTCGCGGAGCCCTTCGGCGCGGCGGAAAGAAGCAGGATAGCGGGCGGAGTCGACATTGCAGGAGGATGTCACTATATAGCGGCGGCTTCGACCCGCGCGCCCGAGGGCAGCACCTCGAAGCAACTGTGAATGTGTAGTGTTTTGCGCCATCTATTGTGACGGAAATCGGCTCGGAAACCGGAAAAAAGCAAATAGAAACAGTGGCGCAGCGCTGGGTGTGACCCAGCCAACGGTACCGACCCCTCCAGAATCAGAAAATGCCCTTGACCCCTCGATTTCCTATGGCTCTGTGGACCTTGGACGGCATTGGCTTGCCGGCTGACCGCGACTCGGCTGGAATGGGGACATGCATCCTTTGGGGGATGTCGACGTTTATGATTACCAACCGGCTTTGCCGCCAGGGAACAGCAGTATGAGCGAACACGCCATCGAATTCTTGCGGGGATGGATCGGCGAAAAGGTCCATTGCCAGTCCCCTCAGGCAAGGATCGACAAGCAGGCCGAAACCTTGGCCAAGGAGTGCGCCGCCGAGGCGGCCGAGGTCGGCATTCCGCTGGAGGATATCCAGGAAGAAGTCGGCGATATCCAGGAACTTATCGCATCCCGGCTTGAGGAAGCGGCCGAGGCCGAAGAAAGCCAGCAGGCCCCCAGAAAAGCCGCCGAATGATCAAAGCCGCCGAATGATCGCATAGCGGCGACATTGTTGCAGCGCGGGCTTCTGGCCCACGTTTTTGTCTTCAGCCAAAGGTCTCCTTCAGCCACGTCTTCGGCAGCGCCGGCACGAAATTCCCGTCGCGTCCGGTCATATCGTCATTGGCAACCAGCGCGTTGAGGATTGCTTCCTCCACGGTCTGGATCACCGCATCGAAAAACGGATCGATGTCGGTATCGGGAATAAAATCGGCACTGGCGATGCGGCCGGATGGCGCCCGCGCGGCGCTCGCATTGGCGGTCGAGAAGGCGATGAA
>NZ_RZQP01000110.1:0-19917 GCF_003998165.1 Mesorhizobium sp. M7A.F.Ca.US.007.01.2.1
GCCGCCAGATGCGCCAGATATTCGGTGTGGCCGGGAAAGCGAAAGCCGGCATCGTAGAGCGGCTTCTTGGCGATGGGGCAGGTGACCACGGCCGAGGCTTCGCCGGCAAGGCAATCGGCGACGGCGCGGTCGATGGCCTCGATCGTGGCGGCCGCATTGGCCGGATCCGGCTGGCCGGGGCTGTCGATGCAGCCTGCAGCCAGCGGAACGATCGGCAAGGCGCGGGCAAAGACCTGCGCCGCTTGTGCCGGGGTGGCTTCGGCGATCGGCAGCGAGAGGCCAAGCAGGCGCGCCCGGGAGGCGATCAGCGCCGGATCGGCGAGCAGGTAGAAGGGGGGAAGGGCGGCAGCCTCGCGCGCCATAAAGGCGGCGATGGCGATCTCCGGCCCAATGCCGGACGGATCGCCGGCGCTCAACGCGAGCGCAGTCACTGCGTTGCCCACGTCAGCGCTTGACGATGCGGGCTTTTGCCTTCAGCTCGTCGATATATTTCTTGCTGAGCGCGTCGGCATCCTTGTCGCCGCCGGAGCCTTCGGCCTGGAACGCCATCTGGGCAACCTTGTCGTCGGACACTTCGCGCGACGAGCAGATGCCGATGAATTCGACGCCGCGTTCGGTTTCGCGCGTGACGGTGGCACCGCCGACTTTGGTAGCTTTGATCTGCTCGGCCCAGTCCGGCGGCAGTTGCGGCGCCAGCACCCGGCCCAGATCGCGAACGGTGACGTCGATCAGGCCCTTGGCGAATTCGCGCGTCGTGTTGCAGCCATTGAAGCGGGCGCGCATGGCGTCGGCCTCTCGCTTGCGTTTGCCCAGCGTCGCGCTGCGTTCAGCCGCCGGCACCACGAAGATGACCTGCTGCAGCATGTATTCGGTGGCGCTCGGTTTGGCGCCGCCTTTTTCGAGCATCTTCCTGACGAGATCCTGTTCGCTGACGGCGCCGGTGCCGTCGCCGGAACGGTAGCGCGCGCTCAAGGCCTGGTTCCAGGCCATCTGGGCGCGGATGAATTCCTTGAAGTGGCTCTTGGTGACGCCCGACTTCTCCATGACGCCGTCGAGCTGGCTGAGCTGCATCTTGTTGCTCGAGGCAAAGCGCTGGTACGCGGCATCGACCTGGGCGTCGCTGATGCGGATACCAAGCCGCTTGGCCTCGGCCATACGCAGCGTCTGGTCGATCATTTCCTGGCCGGCATCGCCCTTCTTGCGCTGCAGCTTCAGGAAGGCGGCGCGATGGGCGATGTCGCCGGTGGTGACAGGAATGTCGTTGACGACGTATTTGATCTCGCTGGCGAAAGCCGGCGGCGCCATTACGGTGATCGACACGGACGTCGCCGCCACGAGCAACGCGAAACCTGCTGAAAAGAGGTATTTCCTCATCGTTGGCATCCCAATTCTATCCCGGTCCCGCCCAATTTGATCTTTCCAGGTGCGCGAAATCCGTGCCAGCCCTATGCGGCGAAACGATGTCGCCGATTGTTACTGGATCGTGTCGACGGCACTGGTCGACGAGCCGAAATCGCCGAGGGTGCGGAACGACAGATTGAAGCCGATGGTCTGCGACACCTCCCTGGTGTTCAGATCGCGCGACTGCGAGTAGGTCATCAAATAAGTGAAGCAGGAATCGTTGTAGGCGAAGCCGACACCATCCTTGACCAGCAGGCTTTGCTGCAGGTCGTAGGTTCCTGTGCCGAACACGCGCCAGTTTTCGGCCAGATGCGTGGATGCACCAAGCGTGACTTCGTGGCGGTCGGTGGTGAAGCCGTACAGCGGCTGGGCCTGGATGAAGGCGTATTTGGCGCTCAGCGACACAGGCAGGCCGGAATAGGCGGCCTTCACCTCGGCGCGGCGGATCTCGAAGCTCTGTTCGTCGAAACGGCCGCTGACCGAGGCCGCGAAGCCGTTGGGGCTGTTGATGCCGAACAGGCCGACATAGTCGGACTTGGTCGTGTCGAGGCCGGAGTTTGCGCCGACATTCACCAAATCCGGCGCGGCGAACGAGTTCTCGCCGCCAATCTGATAGGATTGGCCGAAAATGGCATTGGTGCCCCAGCCATTGTTGTAGGAGCCGGAATAGCGGAAGCCGACATTGGCGCGCGAACCGCCTTCGACGCGGTCGTAACCGGAGAACTTGTCGCGTTCGAACAAGGTGGTCGCGTCGAAGACCATGCTTTGGGCGTCTTCGTTGGGCACTGAGAGGCCGCCGACATATTGCTCGTTCGGACGCATGAAGACCTGTGCCATCGGTTCGATGACATGGCTGGACCCGCTGGCCATGGAAAACAGCACCGGCCAACGCATCTCGAGGCCTGCGGTTGCCATGTAACGGGCAAATGACGAGCGCATGTCGTCCTGCTCGCCCAAATGCGTCGCCATTCTGTCGATCGCGTCCAGCGAAGCCGACGACGCGTTGAGGTAGTCGACGTCGCCCTGCAGCGCGAGCAACGGCGTCAGCACCAGCCCGCCATCGGTGACAAAGCTCCGCTTCCACTCGGCCTCGGCGGTGAGACGGCCCGATTCGCCTTCGATGCCGCGGACGCGCTGCGTGGGAGTGAGGGCATTGTAGGGCTCGACGAAGGTCTCATCGACATCGTCGCGGCGGATGACACGCGCGTTGACATTGAGCGATAGCTGGCCGCCGGCCACCGACGCATCAGGAATATAGGCGTAGTCGAGCGACGGCAGCACCCAGGGCTGTTGTCCGCTTCGTGCAGAGGCGTTGTCGTCAGGTGTATCTTCCTGCACATCGAAATGCATGGCGCGCACGTCGAAATAGTTGCGGCCGTTGAGACCCGTCAAGTAGACCGACGACTGGTGGACGCTGCTATTGTACTTTTCGATGCCGTAGGTGTTCGAGAAATTCTTGTCGGTCTGCAGCAGCACGTCCCAGCCGAAGTTCCAGCGTGAGTTGATGGCGAACTGCCCCTGGGTACCCATCATGCCGCGGAATTTGTTGGGATCGCCGGCGCTGCCCGAATTGACGTTGTGGCCAGAGCTGGAGGGGAAGGCAGTGGTGTCGAGGAAAGCGTCGGGATTCTGCTGGTGTATCCCGGCGATCTTCAAGCTGTACTCGCCATTGTTGAAGCGCTGACGCCACTCGGCCTCACCGAGGAAACCCTGCTTGGTATAGCCGGTGCCGGTGACGGTCAGGTCGTAGGTCGGCGCCAATGCAAGATAATAGGGGACTTTCACGCCGACGCCGAGATCGCTCTTGTAGATGATGCTCGGGATCAGGAAGCCGCTCTTGCGCTTCACCGTCGGGTCGGCAATTTCGAATGCAGGCAGATAGGCAAGCGGAAAACCGAAGAACTCGAAATTCGCATTCTCGAAGCGAACCGTCTTCTTCTCGCCGTTCCAGATGATCTTCTTGGCCTTGACGCGCCAGGTCGGCGCTTTGTCCGGCTTATCCTCGCACGGCTCGCAGGCGGTGTAGACGCCATTGTGGAAGGTGGTCAGCACGCCGCCCATGCGTTCGGCGCTTTCGGCGGCGAAATAGGCCTTGTCGATGGTTTCGACCCGCAACGCGTTGACGAAGCCGTCGGCGAAGTCATCGGTAATGTCGATATGCTGCGAATTGATCTTGGTACCGTCGCTGTTGATGACTTCGACGTTACCGCTTGCGACCATTCGCTTGGTGTTGCGGTTGTACTCGACCCGCTGGGCGACAAGGCGATTGCCACCATAGTCGATCTGCACGCCGCCAACGGCGGTCACGGTCTGATTGTCGTTGTTATAGACCAGCGTATCGGCCGCCAGCAGCATTTGCGAGCCGGATGGAACCGATGTCGCCATGTCGCCGACGTCCTGCGCAAGCGCCGGTGCCGGAACGGCGTAGGCAAGCACGCACGCCAAGGCGGTCGCCGCATAGAGGCGCGCCAAACCGGCCTGCCTGTTGCTGGGCAAAAACGCCTCCCTCACTAGCCGTCTTCCTTGTATAGCAGGAAAGTCACCCCGAAGAACATAGCCACCACGACCGGTACCCAGGCGGCTACGACAGTCGGCACGAATCCCGCCACGCCGAATGCCTTCACCAGAACCGAAACGACATAAAGCAGAAAGCCAGCGATGATGCCACCCAGAATCATCGTCGCCGACTGCCCCATCCTAGCAAATCGCATTGAAACCGTTGCCGCGATCAGCGTCATGGCGACGAGAAGGAACGGCAACGCCACGAGCGAATCAAACTGCATGGCAAAGGCATTTGCCTTGAGGCCGAAGGAGCGGGCAACCTCGATCTTTCCGGGCAGGTCGTAGAAGGGGATGGTTTCCGGGCGCGCCAGCCGCTCTTGCACGAATTCGGGCTTCAGATTGGTCGGTACGCGATCGGTTGCCGATGCCTGGATCGTGCCGTTCTGGAACGTCTTGACGTCCTGCAATTCCCAATAGCCGTCGCGCAGGAAGGCACGGGCAGCATCCTTGCGCTCGACGATGTTGCCTTGCGGGTCGAGAATGAAGAATACGACATCGGCCATTTCCAGGCCCTGGTTCAGGATGGCCCGCGCACCGATGATGGTGTCCCCCGAACTGGTTTTCTGCCGGATCCAGGGCGCGGCATCGGCCGAGACCGTATTCGATTTGCCGGAACGCAGCTGGGTTTCGATCTGCTCGGACCAGGAGAATGCGTGCGCGGCGAGCGGATTGATGACGCCAACCGACAGGACGCCGAACAGCAAGGCTCCGATACAGCAGGGCAAGAGGAACTGCCAGGCGGAAACACCGGCGGAACGCGCGATGACCAGCTCGTAGCGCCGGTTCAGCGACACCAGCGTCGCCATCGCCGAGAAGAGACCGACGAACGGCACCGTCTGCAGCATGATCATCGGCATACGGAGGCCTGAAATGGCTACCGCCGTGCCGTAGGTGAAGCCGGGCAGGCCGGTGGTGCGGCCGGACAGCTCGGTGAAATCGATCAGGAACACCAGCGCCAGGAGGCCGACGAAGAACCAGATGGTGATCGTCACGTAGCGGAAGAAGAAATAGCGGCCCAGTGTCCAGCCCATCAGCCGACCCCTTGCCCTGATGTGCCGCGCCTGGACAAACGCAATTTGAAAGCATTCCAGCTGTCAGCGATGCGCGAGGCGAAGTTTGTCATCCAGTCCGCCCAGGTCACGGGCAGTTCCAGTGTCCGGTTCGAGACGATGAACCAGATCGCCACCGCGGAAGCCACGATCGGCACACCATAGACCATATAGGCATATTGCGGGATCTCATCCGCCTTGCTGGCGGCGAAAAAGCCCAGCCAACGCACGAACAGCGATATCGTGATCGCCGTGATCAGCGGATTGACGCGCGCCTCGCGGTGCGAGCGCGCATCCCCGGCGACCGCAAGCGCGATCAGCGCGAAAACCATGGAATAGGTCCATTCCGAGAACCGCTGGTTGACTTCGGCCCGGTATTCGTAGGGGCTCTGCTGATAATACTTGTCGTTGGCGCTCGGGTTGAGCAGGTACTGCGTCGTCTGGTCCTTGGGCAGGAGCGTCACCGCTGAAGCCGCCGCCATGAAGGCCGACATGTCGAAGGCATAGGAGGTGAAGCGGATGACGGAGAGATCGCCGGTCAGCGTTTTGCGATGGATGACGCCGTCATTCATCATCAGCACCTTTTCACCGCCGCGTTCGATGATGCTGCCGGTCTTGGCGTAGTAGACGAGGTTGACGCCTTCTTCGCGCGAATCGGCGACGAAAATGCCGCCCAGCCGATTGTTGGGAAGGCGCTCGCCGACCTGCAGGAACAACCCGTCGTCGATCTTGCGGAAGGTGCCTTCCTGGATGATCAGCGACAACAGATCCGCGCGTGACGACGCCACCAGGGCCCGGTTCTTCTGCCGTGCGTAAGGATCGATGCCGTTGTCGACGGCAAAGGAAAAAACGGCTGCGGCGAGCGCCAGCAACATGATCGGCCGCACGATCGTCCAGCGCGAGGCCCCCGCGGCGTTGACGACGGCAAGTTCGGAATCCGAATTCATGACGCTGAGTGTCTGTGCGACCGCCACCACAAGCGCAAAAGGCACGACGATCGGGATGATGGACGGAAGGATGAGGGCGGCGACTTCGAAGAAGGTCAGCGCCGATTGGCCGCTGTCGGTGACCAGATCGATCTTTGCCAGCACCTGCGTCGTCCATACGATCGCCAGCGTCCACACAAGAGCGGCCATGAAGACCACGAAAGCGCGGCGCATGATGTAGCGTTCAACGACCTTCATGAAGGCTTTTCTCGATTTTTTCGAACGGCATCATGCCGCCGAACAAGGTAGCTGTCCGGCAGCGCCTGCACAACTGGCTCATCAGATGGTCTATCCGGGTTCTGTCCCACATCACGCCCCCCGGCTGGGCGGAGTGTCGGCGGGAATGGATAAGAAAGGGCGAACATCGATGGTTAACAACAAGTTGCGGCAAAAAGCGGGGCCGTGCCGCGACGAATCGTCATCGATTCCATAGGTCATATGGGATGCCAATTCGGCAAAGTCTTGCCAAATGCCGGAAAACGACCAAATGTCGCGCATCGTTTCGAACCGCTTCCCCAAAAGTCGCGCATTCCCTGAAAGCAGGACATGATGAATCAAAGACCGTCGATCGCCTTCGCCAAATTTTCCGGGTCCCAGAGCGCGGTGAACAAGAAGGGCACGGTCTTCGTGCTCGCGGCGGATGAGGGCGGCCTGAGCGACGTCGCCAAGGCCGGCGATCCCGGCAACACACTGGAGCGGGCTTTTCCCGTGGCTGAGTTCACGGGCAAGTTCGCCAGCACGGTGGAAGTTCTGGCCCCGCAGGGAGCGTCGCTCGACAGACTGGTGGCGATAGGCACCGGCAAGGTGTCGGGACTGGACGAATATGCGTGGTTGAAGCTTGGCGGCACCGTTGCCGCGTCGCTGCGCAAGGCGACCGAGGTAGCGGTGATCCTCGATGTGGTCGGCGCCTCGCCGAGCGCGAAGGACGCGGCAAGCCTTGCCGCGGGCATTCTCCTGCGCAGCTATTCCTTCGACAAGTACAAGACCAGGAAGGACAAGGACGACGGCAAGGCAGAGCCGAAGAAGCCGGTCAAGGTGACCATCCACACCGCCGATCCGGCCGCTGCGAAGAAGGCCTTCGCCGATGCCGAGGCGGTGATCGACGGCGTCCTTCTGGCGCGCGACCTCGTCAACGAACCGGCAAACGTGCTTGGGCCGGTCGAGTTCGCTGCCCGCGCCAAGGAACTCGAGGCGTTAGGCGTCAAGGTAGAGATATTGGCTGAGAAGGAAATGAAGAAGCTCGGCATGGGCTCGCTGCTCGGTGTCGCGCAAGGCTCGCCACGCGGCGCCCGCATGGCGATCATGCAGTGGAACGGCGGCAAGCCGAAGGACAGCCCGATCGCCTTCGTCGGCAAGGGCGTCACTTTCGACACCGGCGGCAATTCCATAAAGCCGGCCTCGGGCATGGAGGATATGAAGGGCGACATGGGCGGCGCCGCCGCCGTTACCGGCCTGATGCATGCGCTGGCGGCCCGCAAGGCGAAAGCCAATGTCGTCGGTATCATCGGACTGGTCGAAAATGCCGTCGACGGTCATGCCCAGCGTCCCGGTGATATTGTCACTTCGATGTCGGGCCAGACCATCGAGGTGCTCAATACCGACGCCGAGGGCCGCCTCGTGCTGGCCGATGCGTTGTGGTACTGCAACGACCGCTTCCAGCCGAAATTCATGGTCAATCTGGCGACGCTGACCGGCGCCATCATGGTGGCGCTCGGCCAACATTATGCCGGCCTGTTTTCCAACAATGACGAACTGGCCGAAAAATTGTCGGTGGCGGGGCAGGCGACTCAGGAACGGCTGTGGCGCATGCCGCTCGGCGCCGAATACGACAAGCTGATCGATTCCAAGAACGCCGACATGAAGAACATCGGCGGCCGTTTTGGCGGCGCCACTATCGCGGCGCAGTTTCTGCAGCGCTTCGTCAAGGACACGCCATGGGCTCATCTCGACATAGCCGGCACGGCGATGGGGGCGCCGTCGAACGAGATCAACCAGTCGTGGGGTTCCGGTTTCGGCGTCAGGCTGCTCGACCGGCTGGTGCGCGATAACTATGAGCAGTGAACGGGTTCGATCACTATAGGCTGAAGCGATGGCCGACGTTCTGTTCTACCACCTGACCGAATCGACGCTGGAGGATGCGCTGCCAGGCCTCCTGGAGCGCAGCGTCGACCGTGGCTGGCGCGCCGTGGTGCAGACAGGCACCGAGGAACGCCGCGATGCGCTCGACCAGCATCTTTGGACCTTCCGCGACGATTCGTTCCTGGCGCACGCAACCGATCGTGAGGCTCATCCCGGCGAACAGCCGATTCTGTTGACCACCGGCGACGGCAATCCCAACGACGCCAAGATAAGGTTCCTGGTCGACGGCGCGGTGCCGCCTGACCTTGGCGGCTACGAGCGCGCGGTGTTCCTGTTCGATGGCCACGATGCCGCCCAGCTCGAGGCGGCGCGAGGACACTGGAAGGTGATGAAGAGCGCTGGCCACGACGTCACCTACTGGCAACAGACGCCAGATCGCCGCTGGGAGCGCAAGGCGTAGACCAGCCGCTTGTGGCGGATGACACGATCCTACAGTCTTGCCTTGATCCGGTTCTGTTTCCGGGTGACGTAGTCGCCGTGTTTCAATCTCTTGAAAACATACCAGTCGCCATCCGGAGCCTTGCGCTGGTAGATTACTTTGCCAGCCTGGCGGTGCTCGAAGCAGGTCATCGAGCCCTTCACGCCCCAGGAACCGTGCCATTGCGCACGCCAGCACAGCTTGCCGCCGCCGGGAATGAACCACATGCCGTCGCCATAGCCCGACTTGCCTTTGTCGTGGGTCCAGGACTCGAACTGTCTCTGCTTGACGGCAAAGAAGCCGGCGCCCTTCTTGCCCCACAGCCACGAATGGTTCTGATAGATCTGGTAGACGCCTTCGTCAGGAACCGCTGTGGCCTCTTGAGCCTGCTCGGCGATTTTCATCGCCGTCTTGGCTGTCGCAGGAGCCTGGAAGGCAAGAACAAGAACGGAGCAGGCGAATGCCGCTCCAAGATAATTTCCCACTACCCGCTTCACGAAACTTCTCCACAGACTGATTTACGCCACGCCTCAATCCTCATCCCGAACCGCTGGTTCGGGATGGATCACGATCAAACAAGGAGATTGGAAGTCGATCCCGATCGCGTCGGGGTCGATCAGCACGATGCGTCTACGGCAGGACGTGCTGGGTCACCCTCCAGTCGGGCAGACCATAGCCACCCAGCCACGGCCACACTTCCTTCTGGTTGAAGTAGACAACCGAAGTCAGCGCCGGGAACTCCGCGTAGGATTTGCGGGAATCTTCCTGCCATTTCGAGACATAGTCCTGCTTTCCGACATAGCCGAGTTCCGCAACGATGATTGGCTTGTTGAACACTGCAACGCGGTCATAGCCGGGCTTCAGCAGCTCAGCGAAGGTGCGGTCGCGGCCGGTCTCGTCATCATCTTTTTTCTGCAGACCGAACACCGACAGGCCGATGACGTCGACATAGTCGTCGCCGGGGTAGTATTTTTCCAAACCCTCTTCGCCTTTGGGCGACCACATGTACTTGGCTGCGGGGGCAGCTTTGCGGCAGATGTCGACTTCGCGCTTGTAAGCGGAGATCCAGTCCTTGGGAGCCCAGTTGGCCCAGGTGAAGCGGCCGTTCTTGTCTTCCATTTCCTGCGCCCAGCGAATGGTCACCGGGCTCTTCATCTGTCCCACCAGGTCGCAGATCGCCTGCATGTTGGCGTCATATTTGCCGCTCAAAATGCCGTCGCGCAATTCGGGCGGGGTGATGCGCCAGTCCTTGGACCAGGTCCACGGCTCAACCGTGATCAGCAGCGAACGGCCGCGCTGCAGCGCATAGGCGTCGGCGAGTGGCAGCGTCGACAGATCGACGTCTTCCCAGGGCAGGAACAGCTCTTCGATGCTGGCGCTCTTGTCGGCGCTGAAGTCGCCGTAGGGATCGTAGGATCCGAACGCCGAGGCGGCGCTGCTCGTCTGGACGGGGTCCGTCGCGGCTACTGAGCCAGCGCCTCCTGCCGTGGGGAACGCGGCGCTTCCGCCCAATGCCAGCGCGATTGCAAGTGCTTTTACTGTGGAGTGTTTCATGTCGATCTCCCATGGCCCCAACCTCTTGCGGAAGTTAAGGCTTCGCCCGTGCGCATCGATGCTTGATCGACACGATTACCCAAAACCGATCGGCTCTATTTGGCAGAATCTGCGGGATTTCGGAGCGACCCGTTGGCGGATGTGCGAAACCTGACACAGAGCCACCCAAAAAATTATCTCTCAAGGCCCTATACAGGGGGCGCTCGAGAGAAAGTTCGCCGCGATACTCACAAATTCGCGTCAATATCCCGATATATCATCCCTGGCTAATTTAAGAGCCGGTCGCGGCCAAGAGTCAAGTGCAATTAACGGTTGCTTAACCATGTGCGCGCGACATGGTTAACGCTGCTCTCAAAGTTCGATCCTTGCCGGACAGCTTTGGCCCATCGGCGAATTCTCCAGCGCTGAAAAATTTGCGGCTCATCGTTCACGTGCTGGTCGGTGGAAACTGTTCCACCGGACTATCCTTAACCAGTTCTGAAGAACCATAGTTAAGAAATAACTAATTTAGTTGACTCTAAGGATGCCTGAGCGGATTCTGCTGCTGGGTTAGGCTCATCGGCCGTCGTTTGGCTGATGCTCGGGTGGCGGCAGTAAAGTGTATGAGTGTTTCCGCGGACGTGGGGATCATCGGCAGTAAGACCATGCCGAAACGGGGGCGTGGGGCAGCTCCGGGGAAGGCGGCGGAGAAGCCTCCTTTTCTGGTGCCCGTGCTGTCGGCCGCCCAGAAGCGGATCTGGAAGCTGGGACTTGCCTGCTGGTCGGTAACGTTCGGATTTTTCTGGTTCTGGTGGCTGCAGCCCGGGCACATCGAACACGTCATCCCATACATGCTGGCGACATTGACGCTCGTATGGCTGACATTCATGCCGATGTATTTTCTCTTGAACGTGCATGCGATGAAAAAGCCGTCCAGGCTTCACACGATCCCGAAGCATTCGCGTGTCGCGATGGTGGTGACCAAGGCTCCGTCAGAGCCGTTTTCCGTGGTTGCGCGAACCCTCGAGGCAATGCTGGCGCAGGACTGTCCGCATGATACCTGGCTGGCCGACGAGGACCCGTCCGAGGAAACGATTGCCTGGTGCGATGCCCATAACGTCATGATTTCGACGCGGCGCGGGCGGGAAGATTATCACCGCAAGGTGTGGCCCCGCCGGACGCGCTGCAAAGAGGGAAACCTGGCCTTCTTCTACGACCACTATGGTTATGAACGCTATCACTTCGTCGCTCAGATGGACGCGGACCACGTCCCGACACCAACCTATCTCAGGGAAATCCTGGTCGCCTTTGCCGACCCGGCGGTTGGCTATGTATCGGCGCCGAGCATATGCGACAACAATGCCGCTGAAAGCTGGTCGGCACGCGGTCGGCTGTTCCCGGAAGGGATGTTCCACGGACCTTTGCAGTCCGGCCACACGGGCGACGGAACGCCGCTCTGCATCGGCTCGCACTATGCCGTGAGAACCGCAGCGCTCAAGCAGGTCGGCGGCCTTGGCCCGGAACTGGCCGAAGATCACTCGACGTCCATGCTGTTCATTGCGGCTGGTTGGCGCGGTGTGCATGCCATAGACGCCATTGCCCATGGCGACGGCCCGCAAACCTTTGCCGATCTTGTCACGCAAGAGTTCCAGTGGTCGCGGAGCCTGATGACGATCATGCTCGAATACTCGCCCATATACCTTTCCAAGGTATCGCCACGGCTGAAATTCCAGTTCCTGTTCCGCCAGCTCTGGTATCCGCTTTTCGCCGTATTTTCGCTTCTCATGTACATCATGCCGATATACGCACTTATTACGGGTCAGAATTTCGCCAATGTGACGTATATTGACTTCCTTCTATACTATGCGCCGAACTCGATTTCGCTGATTGTGCTGGTGATGCTGTTGAAGTCCTTCGGGCTGTCGCGCCCACTGACCGCCAAGACGATCAGTTGGGAGGGAATGTTGTTCTCATTCTTCGCTCGTTGGCCGTGGGTGCTGGCGGGCACGCTGTCGTCGATCCGCGATTATCTGACCAAGTCGTTCGTCGATTTTCGCGTTACCCCCAAGGGCAGCGGCCCGAAAAACCTGCTGCCTGCCCGCGTTATTGTTCCTTATGTGGTGCTTGCAATGGGAGCTTCGCTGCCGGTCCTTCTTGTAGACCGCGCCTCGGACGCCACCGGCTTCTACTGGTTCGCTGCCTTCAATGCGTTCGTCTACGGATTGCTTGTGGTCGTGATCATCACCAGGCACCTCGTGGAGAACAAAATTTCGTTGCGTTGCAATGCCGCGAAACTCGCCTTGCAGGCCTCGCTCGCTGGCGTTGCGCTCTTCGTCCCGGGCGCCGCGTTCTGTGACCGCGGCCTGGAAGGCATATATGGGCTCCAGCAGGGGGCAGGCGGTGTGCGCATCGTCAGCGTGGCCTACCCGGTTTCCGGAGCCGGGCGCGGCGGGAGCGGAACCCGCACATTCCATCTTGATCCCGCCTGGAATCCGCCACGCTGACGCCGACAGGCGTCCGTGCGCAAACAACTCCCCTGAACCGCATTTGCCTTGATAGCCGGCCGGCAAGCTGTGGCAGGACCAGGCACGAGCCCAAAAGGTCAAATTTTAATAATATCCGGTCGAGTGCCGAAAGACCGCGCTCATCATATCGTTTGCATGATATTTAATAAGTCTCCCCTAATATACAGCCCATGATGTGAGTGGCGATGGGTCACTCGCGTGGTGCGGAAAGCAAATAAGAGCAATATATCTCCGCGCTCCAGCGACTTGTATTTATGGCAGGGGATAGCGATGAACAAAATAATGGAAAGAGGGGCAAGGCTCGGCAAGAAACATGCCTGTGCATTTGCCGCGGTTGCATTGATCTCGATGATGTCCGGTTGCCAAAGCATGGATGCCACCAAGACGAGCTCGATCGGCACCAAGCCCGTGGTTCATTCGCTTGGCCAGAGGGTGCACTACGCCAAGGACAAGCGGCTGCATCTGATCAACCGCAAACCGCTCACCAAGATGACCAACGTGACGCGTACGAGGGAGGAGGCCTATGCGGCCTTCGTGCGGCCGCAGCGGGTCGGCAGGCCGGCGACGGTGAAGGTCTCCTACAGTCTGGGCAATGGCGGCCCGCTCCTGGGTCATTCGCCCTGGATATGTGGTCCGAGCGGTTTCGGCCAGCGCGCCAGCTGCCGTTCGCGTTACTAAGCCATCAGACCTGAAGCGCGGCCGATTTGACTGCTGCCGGGTCTTTGCCGGGGGGGCGCGAGTGGAGGGCGGGAGGTTTGCGCAGACGTTGCGCTTTGCCTCTTGCCCTCCAACCGCCATGCGTTCGTTAGGCGCGGACCTCCGTGGCATTCCGATCAGGTCACGATGGTCGGCCCGGGGCGTGCCAGCCGTCATTGTCGCCGGCCGGCGGCCGTAGCCGCGCGACATAGGCCGATGCTCCGTTCGCCTCGTGATAGACGCGTGCCAGCATTTCCGCCAGCACGCCCGACGTCACCATCTGCACCCCGGCGATGAGCAGGAAGAAGCCGGTGAACAGCATCGGGCGCGTTCCGATGTCTTCGGCGAAAAACAGCTTCAGGCAAAGCAGGTAGGCAAGGATCAGCGAACCCAGCGCGCCAAGCACGATGCCGATGCCGCCGAAGAAATGTCCCGGCCGTGTGCGATAGCGCATGAAGAAGTACATGAACACCAGATCGAGCACGACCCTGAAGGTGCGCGAAATGCCGTATTTGGACTGGCCGTGGATGCGGGCATGGTGCGTCACCACCTCCTGCGCGATGCGTCTCGGGGTCGTCACCGTGGCCAGCCATGCCGGGATGAAGCGGTGCATCTCGCCGTAGAGCTTGACGCTGCGGATGACGTTGCCGCGATAGACCTTAAGGCTGCAGCCATAGTCCTTGAGGCGCACGCCGGTGACGCGCGCGATCAGCGCGTTGGCGATGCGCGAGGGCAGCCTGCGCATGAAAAACCCTTCCTGGCGGTCCTTGCGCCAGCCGACCACCAGGTCGAGATCCTCGCTCAGCAGGCGATAGACCATGCGCGGAATGTCGTAGGGATCATTTTGCAGGTCGCCGTCGATCGTGGCGATGACGTCGCCGCGCGCCGCGTCGATGCCGGCCTGCATCGCGGCGGTCTGCTTGTAGTTGCGCACGAGCTCGACCGCATGCACATGCGAGCCGTAATGCGCTGCAAGGCGCCTGATCTCGCTCACCGTCGCGTCGGTGCTGCCGTCATCGACCAGCACGACCTCCCAGGGCTGGTCGTAGCCTTCCATCGCCTGGTGGATCCGTGCCAGCAGCGGCTCGACGTTTTCGGCCTCGTTGTACATGGGGACGACGATGGACAGCGTATGGTTCGGCATTACCGCGCCGTCAGGCAGTCCCGAAGCAGGGATGGGCAATACGTTCATTGGGATGGCTTCCTTGCAGATCCGACAGCCGGATTTCCCGGCAGCGTCGATTTCGAGGGAAACAGCCAGGCGATCGCACCCGTGGCGATTGCCGAGCAGAAGATGAACAGGTGCAGCGCCAGCGCCGCCTGCAAGCCATTCTTCATCGTGATTCCGGAGGTGAGCAGCGCCGCCGCTGCTCCCGCTTCATAGGTGCCGAAGCCGGCGACGCCTTGCACCGGCAGTATGGCGGCTCCTTCGGCCCCAACGACGCCTGGAAAGGCGGTCGAAAAGGATGTCCCCAGCAGCATTGCCAACAACCATCCCTGCACAGTGAGCTTCAGCGACCAGTTCGCGATCGTCCACCACCAGCCATAGCGCGAGCGTCCGGTTGCTTCGGTGAACACATCTCGGAGCTTGCCGAGCTTCGCCACGATCTTGCCGCGGCCGGCCCAGTCATGCGGTGCACGCGCCCAGCGCGGCAGGTACCAGGCGGCGACGATCAAGACGGCCCCGCCCGCAATCCTAATCGCCGGATGCAGGCCCGGCCACACCGCCAGGGCGAGCACGCCGACGACGAAAGCGTCCTGCAGTCTGAACCACAGCAGTGAGGCGCTGGCGCGCATGATCGGTATGCCGAAGACCTGGCGCAGGAGCAGGGGAAAGGCCGTCTCGCCGCCGCGAAAGGGCACGACGTTGATCATCGCATTGTGGATCAGAATGACGCGCAGGCAGGCGCCGAAGCGGCCATGCACCTCGTCGCGGAACTCGTCGCAGACGCGCAGCGCACGCAAGACATAGGTGGCGAAGAACGCGATCGTCGCCACGGCGAAGGTGCCGGGCGTGATGCGGGCAAAGGCGTCGCCGACCATGCGCCAGCGCGAGTCGCTGGCGAGCCAGGCCAGCAGGGCCAGCGTCACAATGATCGAAATCGCTCGTTTCAACAATTCCTCCGGTCGCAACCGTCGAATTCCGCCAGCCGTAGAGATATTTGACCTTGCTGGCCGGCTTGTCTCGCTTAGCTTGCTGCGTTGGGCAGGCGAGGGCGGGTCGGCAAGGTCGCTGACCGTCGCCGGATTTCCAACGTTTGCCTGATCCCCAGCCCATAAGCCCAACGGCCTGACCAGATCAAGGCCGGCTGATTTCATAAATCAGGAGGTTGTCCGAATCCAGCCGCTTGGTCCCGATCTTGTTGAGATAGTCGATCACCCCGTCATGATGCTCGATGAACGGCCGTTTCTGACTGTCTTCGGCATCCTTTGCCACGCCGAACCAATCCGCGCCTTGCGTGCGAAGTTCCTCAAGCTGTGCTATCGCGATGGCATCGTCCTCGACGAACCTGGACCACTCCACGTCGCCGCCACCAGGCGGAAACACCCACCCGCGCGCCCTGCTGTAATAGACTGCGACGGGATCTCCCACCTCCGGAGCGATGGCCACGACAAGATCGCCAGGTTGGGCCCTGCGCGCCAGCTCGTCGCCAAGCAACTTTCCATTCATGGCGAAGGGCGCCTTCATCGTCCGGACGAGGGGAAAAGTCGACCAGACAAGCATAGCGGCCACGATGCAAATCGACCGCAGAATTATCCCAGGAGACGGAACGGTTTTGGCTCCAAGCGTCGCCAGGACGACCGCGCCACGGCCGCAAAACATCGCAAATGGCACATGGAATATATGATAGTTCCATGGATTGGTCGTGATCTCACGTGCCGCAGCGAAATAAACAACAGAGGCCGCTGCAAGCCATATGAAAGGTATGGCCGAAAGAGCGCGTTCTTTCGATTCCGCGACTGGCTGGGGCGGCATCCAGAATCCGACCGCCATCAAAATCATGAACGGATAGCCATAAAACCACCAGACCGACGTGTTCCAAACAGATTTGAAATAGAAATCGTTGTTGAAAAACGTCCAGAATCCAGAATCCCAGATGTATCCGCTGCCCGCGACATGAAAGGGCGGATAGGTTCGCCCGAGATAAATGGCCCAGCTGTAGTAGGCGCCGATGACGAACAGGCTGACCAGTCCGCTTATGAATACTTTGGCCGCATGCTTTCGCCGATTTTGCAAAAGCCAGCAAACCATCAGATAGAATATGACGCCTCCAGCAGCCAAACCCGGTGGTTTTGCAAGCACACCGAGGGAAAAGCTGGCTGTGGCGAAGGGGAGCAGCCATGCGCTGCCTCCCGTCCAGTATTTCGTGAAAAGCCAGACGCCCAAGGTTACCAGAGCCAGCATCGAGGGGTCGGGAAGAAACGAGCTGTCGATCATGATCGCCGCCGGCATCAGCGCATAGGCAAGTGCCGCGGCGTGGGCGTGCGTCTCGCCCCAGCATAGCGCCGTTAGTCTGTGCAGTGAAAACACCGTCACCAAGCCGAAAAGGGCCGCAATCATGCGGCCGAACCAGTCGTGCCAGCCAAAGAGTTGGTAGAGCAGGGCGGTCAGATAGCTGACGATCTGGAACTCGCGGCCCTGATAGCTTGGCCCGGGCCCGGTCCAGCTGACCTCGGGGAAGAAGATGTTCCAGCTGCGCTGCTGGAAATTGTCGGCCATCATCGCGGTACTTGTTTCGCGCCAGCTGAAGGCATCGACCAGCGGCAAGGTTATGTTGTGGAACCTGAACAGGATCGCAATGAACAGTATCCCCAGCAAGATCGCCATGTTGGGGCTCACGGTGTTGCGAGCAGTCGTTTCCCGGACGGTCGACTGCTGCCGGTATTGCTGACCTTCGGCCTGGTTCAATTCCGGGTCGCCTGCCATTTGAAACCGCGTCCTCCCTGACGTCTGCGGATGTTGCTTTTGAGTGCGATTGTCAGAGTTGGCAGAGCATATGACACATTTCTTAATTTTGACGACAGCGGGATGCGCACATCTGGAACGGTTGTTGTCCGTCCGCTCGCAAAGGTTGACATCACCGTTCTCGCGACTGTTAAATAGTTCATACGGCTGTCAGAGCGATGATAGTGCTACCTTGGGCAAAACGGGCATGCGAACGCCAATTGTACTGACAGCTCTGACCGGATTGCCACCGCATGGTGTCGACCGTCGACGCAAACATTGTCGGTTCGCAACTTGTATGCAACTCATGTTTCTCCTGGCCCTCTGCGGCCAGACGGCGCTTTCGGGAACGGCGCATGCGGCTGCCGCCAAAGACGGCAGACCAGCGGAAACGGTCATCGCACCGGCTCCGACTGCCTACGAGCTGCAGCTTCTTTATGCCGACCGCACATGGATATGGAAAAACGGCGCGGCCTTTTTCGCGCAGGACAATCGACGTCTCCAGGCCTGGACGTCCGGGCAGGACACCGCGTCTGTCGCGGAGGGCAGATGGCTGGTGACCAAGGATGGCAAGATGTGCATGGAGCTCGCCTGGCGATCGAAAGGTTACACCGGCGAGCAGCACCGCACCTGCTACAGCCACCGCATTCAGGGCCGGAATATCGAGCAACGCAAGGATCCGGACGGGGAATGGTACGGTTTCAAGCGATCTCCCGAGGATCCTTCCGACGAATACAAGAAATTCGAAGCAGGCGACACCAAGGGCGCGCAGTTCGAAGTGACCCGCAAGCTGGTCGATGCCAAAAAGTAGGCCGCTTCCGGCCGCGCTGAGATGGCCTGGCTGTTCTCCCCGTGCGCCTGTTGTGGAACCCGCGAATCGCTTATGGTTGAGTGGCTCGGCAGGCGCGATCGGCGCGCCGATCGCATTTAATCGCATTCAATTGCATCACCCGGACGACAAGACGATGGCCTGCCATACGGTTTTGATGAAATTTAATAATTAGTGATATCTAATATAACGTGTGATGTGCGAGTGGTCACTCATGCGGCGTGGAAGCGGCCCAAGTATAGTATGTCGCAATGCGCCCCTGGCTTATACTTGATAGCAAGGGACAGAGGATGAGAAATTCCGCGAGCGTATTTCGCTCAAGCAAGAATGTCGTATCTATTGCCGCGGCTGTGGCGCTGAGCTCTATGGTTGCAGGTTGTCAAGGTATGGACGCAACTGAAACCGGTTCGGTCCTTATCAGGCCCATCGTCCACCCGGTCCGCAGTCAGCCCGCGGTCCAGCCCGTGCAGGCCAGATTTCTCGTGCGCTCGCTCCGGGCCGACCTTCCGATCCAGATGACAAGCACAATAGGGACCGAAAGTGCCTACGCCTTTGCACCGCCGCAACGGATCAAAGCCAGCACGCCGGCGCCGGTGAACATCTCGTTCAATCCGGGCGATGGCAGCACGTTCTCGGGCGGCTCGCCTTATATCTGCAGCCCTAGCGGATTTGGCCAGCGCGCGAGCTGTCACCCCCGCTATCTCTGACCCGTCGGGCGACGACCGGCGCTGCCGCCCTCACTGGCGGCAGTTTCATGGGCCTGGTCTTCAGTCCGAAAAAGGGAGCGGCCGTCCTGACAATCGTATCGATGTCTGAAAGCTCCGGCACAAAGCCAAGATGTTCGCGTGCGCTTCCCGGGTCGGCGTAGAGCTCCGCCGGATCTCCGGGGCGTCGGCTCCTGAACACTGCCGGAACCGGCCTCGACGTCATTCGGCCGACCGCCTTGACAATCTCCTTGATGGAGACGCCCCGCCCGGTGCCGAGATTGACCGCAAGGCTTCGCCCGCCACCCTCGAGATGCATGAGCGCTTTCAGGTGGGCGCGGGCCAGATCGGTGACGTGGATATAATCCCTTACGCAAGTGCCGTCCGACGTGTCGTAGTCGGTGCCGAAAACCTCGATCGCTTCGATGATGCCCGATGCGGCCATGAGCACTCTGGGAACCAGATGGGTTTCCGGCGAATGCCACTCACCGAGCTCGCCATCGGGATCGGCGCCACAAGCGTTGAAATAGCGCAGGATCGCAAATTTCATTCCGTACGCGGACGCATAGTCGCCGATGATCTGTTCACCCATCAGCTTGGAGCGCCCATAGGGGCTGATCGGATTTTGCGAGGAGGTCTCGCGGACCGGCAACGCCTCCGGCACGCCGTAGGTCGCACAACTGCTGGAGAAGATGATGTTTTCGATCGAACTCGCGCGTGCGGCATCGAGCACCGCGATGGTGCCTGTCACATTGGTCGAATAATATTCGGCCGGCTCGCGAACGGACTCTCCGACATAGGCCAGCGCAGCAAAATGGATCACGGCCGTCGGCCGGTGCGTTTCCATCGCCCGCCGCAGTGCATCCCGATCCCGGATATCGCCGACGACAAGCGGCCCCCAGGCGACGGATCTCTCATTGCCGCGGCTCAGATTGTCGAAAACCACCGGCATGTAGCCGGCGGCGGCCAACTGCTTGCAGGTGTGGCTGCCGATGAAGCCGGCTCCACCCGTCACCAGGACCGCCGGCCGGCTCATGAAGCAGCAGCTCCTCTGGCGGTGTGACTTCCGTAGAGCAGGGTATCAAAATACTCGACGGTACGCGCGAGCCCCTGGCTCAAGCTGATTTTC
>NZ_RZQP01000111.1:0-19675 GCF_003998165.1 Mesorhizobium sp. M7A.F.Ca.US.007.01.2.1
GGCCGGCAGGACAGAGGGGGCGCGAAGGATCGCCGACGTCCGCTTTCGTTCCGCTCTTGGCATGGCCTTGCCTACTGAAAATTCCGCCCCTTGGGCATGACCTGTTCCGCTTCTTCCGACAGCGTTGCGAGATCCTGCCGGATCGGCGCGCTTTGTTTGGCGGGGCTGGAGCGATCCGAACCGTCCTTGGCGAGGTCTCTCGGAGGAACCACTGGTGCAGTCTCGCTGACCTTCTCCAGAAGCACGGTCAGCCAGGGCGTCAGATCCTCGATCTTCTCGGCAACGATGTGGACCACACCCGATTCCGACTGCAATTTCCCGGTGACCTTGACGAACCGGGCCCCCATGACGATAGGCCGATAGCGGTCGAAGGTTCTTTGCCAGAAGATGATGTTGGCCACCGCCTTGTCGTCCTCCAGCGTCAGGAAGATCGCATTGCCCTTGCCGGGGCGCTGCCGCACCAGCACGAGGCCGGCGACCGAGACGCGCCTGCCGTCGCGCACGGAAGGAAGATTCGCATTCGGGATGACGCCGGCGCGGTCGAGCCGCTCGCGCAGGAAGGCGACCGGATGCGCCTTCAGCGACAGGCCGAGCGCGCGGTAATCGTGGATGACATGCTCGCCGAGCGGCATTTTCGGCAGCCTCGTCTCCGGTTCCAGCTCGCGCAGGCGAAGCGCCGGCTGGTCGAACAGCGGCAGTCTTTCGGCGGCGCTCTTGCCGTCGAGCGCGCGCACCGCCCACAGGGCTTCGCGACGGTCAAGACCGAGCGAGCGAAAGGCATCGGCCTGCGCCAGTTTTTCGATCTCGCCGACATCGAGGCCGGAGCGCAGCCAGACATCCCTGACGGATACATAGCCTGAGCCGCGCCGCTCGACGAAAGCCTCCATGCGCTCCTTCGACAGGCCCTTGATCTGCCTGAAGCCGAGCCGCAGCGCATGATTTGTCTCGATGACGCCGCGCATTTCGGCATGGCGTGGCAGGATGCGGGCCGGATCGAATGGCGCCTTTTCCAACGTACAATCCCACACCGAAAAATTGACGTCGACGTCGCGGATGTCGACGCCATGGTCGCTTGCGTCGCGCACGAGTTGGGCCGGCTGGTAAAACCCCATCGGCTGCGAATTCAGGATCGCGGCGCAGAACACGTCGGGATAGAAGGTCTTGAACCAGCAGGAGGCATAGACGAGCAGGGCGAAGGAAGCAGCATGGCTTTCAGGAAAGCCGTATTCGCCAAAGCCCTCGATCTGCTTGAAGCAGCGCTCGGCGAAGTCCTTCGTGTAGCCCTTGCCGACCATGCCATTGATCATACGGTCGCGGTAATTGCCGATGGTGCCGGTGCGCTTGAAGGTGGCCATGGCGCGGCGCAGTTCATCGGCTTCGCCCGGTTTGAAACCGCCGGCGACGATGGCGATATTCATCGCCTGTTCCTGGAACAGCGGTACGCCAAGCGTTTTCTTGAGGATCGCTTCCAGCTCCGGCTTTTGATACTCGGCCTGTTCCTTGCCTTGCCGGCGGCGCAGATAGGGATGGACCATGTCGCCCTGGATCGGGCCCGGCCGAACGATCGCCACCTCGATGACGAGATCATAAAAGGTTTTCGGCTGGAGGCGCGGCAGCATCGACATCTGGGCCCGCGATTCGATCTGGAAGACGCCGAGCGTGTCGGCGCGACAGATCATCTTGTAGACCTGCCTGTCCTCCGGCGGCAGGGTGGCCAACACATAGGGCTGCCCATAATCATCCCGCGCATTAGGATAGTGATCCGTGAGCAAGGTGAAGGCGCGTTGCAGGCAGGTCAGCATGCCGAGCGCCAGCACGTCGACTTTCAAGATCTTCACCGCGTCGAGATCGTCCTTGTCCCATTCGACCATCTTGCGCTCGTCCATCGCCGTCTTGACGATAGGCACAATCTCGTCGAGCCGGTCCCTGGTGATGACGAAGCCGCCGACATGCTGGGAGAGATGGCGGGGGAAGCCCATGATCTCATTGGCACGCTCCATCACGTGCCCCGACACCGGGTCGGTGCGGTCGAGGCCGCCGGCGCGGGCTTCCTTCTCGCCAAGCTCCGATGTCGACCAACCCCAGATCGAGCCGGAAAGCGATGCCCTGACATCCTCGGACAGGCCCATCGCCTTCGACACTTCGCGCAGCGCCGAACGGCCGCGATAGCTGATGACGGCGGCGGCAAGTGCCGTGCGCTTGCCGCTGTATTTCTCGTAGATGTACTGGATTACAGTTTCGCGCTTTTCGTGCTCGAAATCGACGTCGATATCCGGCGGCTCGTTTCTCTCCTCGGAAATGAAGCGCTCGAAGAGCGAATCGATTTTTTCCGGCCCCACTTCGGTGATGCCGATGCAGAAGCAGACGACCGAATTGGCGGCTGATCCACGTCCCTGGCAGAGAATATCCTTGCTGCGCGCGAACTTGACGATGTCGTAGACAGTCAGGAAATAGCGGGCATAGTTGAGGCGTTCGATCAAAGCGAGCTCTTCCTCGATGCGCTTGGTCACGGAATCCGGCACACCAGCCGGATAGCGGTTCGCCGCTCCCTCCCGCGCCAGTCGCGCCAGCTCAGCCTGTGGACCAAGACCCGATTCCGTCGGCTCGTCGGGGTAGTTGTACTGGAGGTCGCCGAGCGAAAAAGTCAGCTCTTGCGCAAATCGCAGCGTCTCGGCCAGCGCCTGCGGGTGCCGGCGGAACAGGCGGCCCATCTCCATCGGCGGCTTCAGATGGCGCTCGGCATTGGCGGCCAGTTGTAGCCCGACCTCGGCAACGGGCGTGTTGAGGCGGATCGCGGTCAGCACGTCCTGCAACGGGCGCCGTTCGGCGGTGTGATAAAGAACGTCGTTGGTCGCCATCAGCGGAATGCCGGCGCTCTCGGCAAGTGCTGCCGCCTGCTCGATGCGGAAACGGTCATTGCCGGCGTAGTCGGGCGAAACGCCAAGCCGCAGGTTCCTGCCGAAACGGCCCTTGAGCTCACCAAGCAAGGCAAGACTGTCTTGCGCCCCCGTCGACAGACCGGGCAGGACCGCCAGCGACATCAGGTCACCCCATTCGAGCAGGTCGCCGCGCTGGAGAAGGGTGGCGCCTTTTTCGTTCTCGTCGCGCAGATTGGCTTGCGTCAGCATGCGGCAGAGGTGCCCCCAGCCCTTGCGGTCCTGGGGATAGGCGAGGATGTCCGGCGTGCCGTCGTCAAAAACCAGCCGGCAGCCGGGGTGATAGGAGAGTTTTTCGACCTTGGCCTGCTGCCAGGCGCGCACCACGCCGGCCACCGTGTTGCGATCGGCAAGTCCGATCGCCGAGAAGCCCAGGAGCTTGGCCGCGACCATCAGCTCCTCCGGCTTGGAGGCGCCGCGCAGGAAGGAGAAATTCGACTGGATGCCGAACTCGGCATAGGGAATGACGGTCAGCGCGTTCATGCGAAGACTCCATGCAGGAACCAGCGCGGCGGGACTTGCGAGGCGCCGCCGTAGAGGCCTTGCCGGTAGAGCCAGTAGCGGCGGCCGTCGGCATCCTCGATGCGGAAATAGTCGCGCGTCGATGCCGCCTCGTCGCTTGGCGCTTCCCGCCACCATTCGGCGGCGATGCGTTCCGGCCCTTCGGCGCGCTTGACCCGGTAGAGCGCGCGCCGCCAGCGGAAGTTCAGCGGCGGTCCTTCCGGCATTTCGGTGGCCGGCACATCGATGGGTTCGGGCGAGCGAAACAGCCGGATCGGTCGTTCCGGCGGAAATATGGTTTTTGGTGCCTGCAGCCTGTCCGGCTTCTTCGGCGGCGTGGTCCGGCACGGCGCGTCGGTGAAGGGGATGGTGGCGACGGCACGCTCCGGCAGATGGCTTTCGACCGCGACCGGCCGGAGAACCGCGCCATCGCCGAGCCGGGCGCGGATGCGGTCGGCGAACAGCGCGATATCGGCGCCGTCGTCGGTCACCTCGCCGGCAAGATCGGCCTGCTGCATGTCGAAGGTGGCTGATGCCAACACCGAGAGCCGCACCAGATCGAAACCATAGCCGGCATCGATATCCTGTTCGAGCGCGGCCAGCCTTTCATGGAACAGTTTCTGGATCAGCATGGGTTCGCGCATCGGCCGCGAGGTACCGAGCGCGATGCGGCTGACGGCGCCGTCGACGCGAAAGAGCAGCAGCGCCAGCGTCCGGGCGCCCTCGCCGCGGCGCTCGAGGTCGGTCTTCAAGGTCGCCGCCAGCATGCCCACCAGCCGTTCGATGTCCTCGGTCAGGGTGACGGGTTCGGCGAGGTGGCGTTCGACCGAAAGCGGCGCGACGGGCAGGCGCGGCGACACCGCCTCGTCGAGCCGGCCAAGCGCCTGGTCGAGGCGCAGGAGCAGCAGGGCGCCGAAGCGGCGGGCGAGCGGCGCGCGCGGTGCCGCCATGACGGCGCCCGCCGTGCGCAGGCCCACACTTTCCAGGCTGGTGCGGGTCGAAGGTTCTATGCGCAGCGCGGCCAGCGGCAGGGGCGCCAGCAGCGCCTCCTCCTCGCCTGACACAACGATGCGGTCGCCGCAAAAGCGTGCCGCCGCCCAGGCAGCGCCCGGCGTCGCGGCAAGCCCGGCGCGGACATCGAAACCCTGATGGAAGAAGCGCGACAGGATGTCGTCCAGCATGGCGCGCTCGCCGCCGAACAGATGGGTGCAGCCGGTGACGTCGAGAAACAGGCCGTCTGCCCCGTCCAGCGCCACCAGCGGGGTGTAGCGGTCGCACCAGTCGGCGAGGCCTTCGAGCAGGCGGCGATCGGCTTCCGGATCGGCCTCGACGACGTCGATCGACGGATGCATGGCGCGCGCATCGGCGATGCCCATGTCGCGCTTCAGGTGCAGCGCCTCAGCCCGCTCGTCGAGGGCCGAGATGCGCTGTGCGTTGCGGTCGCGATGGCTGATCACGAGCGGCGGGTGAGAGGGGTGATCCGACGGCCGGGAACGCCAGGACCGCCCCAGACGCTGGCGCAGGATCCTTTCCGCCGCCAGATAGGGAAACCATAGGGACAGGATTCTTTGGCCGGTTTCTTTCCCCACCTGCTCCTTCGTCGCCCGCTCTTTCGTCGAATGCGCGTTCATCGGGGTTCCACTCCAGTGTGAATTGTCCAGGCAGGGCCGTGCGGCTCTTGCCGATGGTGAGGGTGAAGGCCGGGCGGCCGATCGAGCCGGCCAGCGGCCCGGCGATGGTGTCGCGCGGCACCGCCGGCGCCGAGGCGACGATGAGGCGGACGGGTGCCGCCGTCGGTTCGGGCCCAGCCGCCTGCCGCAGCAGGAACACCGGCCGGCCGGCCGCTTGCGCCCTTGCATGCAGCCGGCGTGTCGCGGTCAGGTCAAGCCGCTGCGGATTGCCGCGGATTTCCAGGATGACGGCGGCGAGCGCCGTCATCCGGGCTGCCTCCTCGGCGACCCACAGCGCATCGACGAGCCTTGGCGCCTCGGAAAACAGCAATTGCTCCGGCTCGATGCCGAACGAGGCGTGAAGCCCCCTGGCATAGGGAAAGCCGGCCTCGCGAAAAATCTCCGATGTGCCGATCCACAGCACCGGCAGCCCCGGCGTTTGCTTGAGGATCAGGCTGGTGAGCGACAAAGCGAAGCCGGCGACGGCCCCGGCATCGCGGGTTTCAAGCCCATGGATTTCGCTCAGGGCGGCCTTCGGCAGCCCGCCGCTCAGGGCGGCGTCGAGGCGCCCGACGCCGATAGGCAGGAACGCATCCGGCAACGCCGCGGCAATGCCACGCCGGACGATTGTGAGATCAGTGTTGACGTCAGCATCAAAGGGTGCGGCTGCCGGCGCAGCCAAGCGCTCGGGCAGCGTTCCCTCGATTTTCGCGATCTGGCGGCGCAGGGCAAAAACAGTCTCCCGCGCCACGGCGGTCATCGCCATGACGGTCAGCTTCCACTCACAATTGTTCCTGTTATGTTCCTATAGATTCCAGAGCGCATCCCAAGAGTCAAGCAGAGTCATGGGGAATTTATTCCTCTCTGCAGGGATGGCGCAGGCGCATCGGCCCGTTCATTTGCCGATTCCGGTGCGAAAGCCTATATGCCGGGATCAAAGGACAAAGCATGGCCCGCATCTACAAGACCCGCACCTGGCACGACGAACTCTCGCCCTCGATGGACGAAATGGAGTTCCTGGCGCTGGAGGCGTACGCCCATCTGCCGGAGGATTTTCGCAAGCTGACCGGCGAGATCGTCATCCAGATCGCCGAATTCCCGACCGACGAAATCATGGACGATCTGTCGCTGGAAACGCCATTCGACCTGCTCGGCCTGTTCGAGGGACGCGGCATCGCCGAGCGCTGGAACCCGCAGACCGGCGAAGGCCCGAACCGCATCACGCTCTACCGCCGCGCCATCCTCGATTACTGGTCCGAGAACGAAGAGACGCTGGGCGACATCGTCACCCACGTGCTGATCCACGAGATCGGCCACCATTTCGGCCTGTCGGACGAAGATATGGAGAAGATCGAAGAGGCGGCGGAGTAGGGTGCGCTGATATTCAGGTGATGCCGGCCTGCAAATGATGGCTTCCTGCGCTTCCCCGCTCTACCGCGTCGCGGTAGAACTGTGCTCACGTACCCAAAAGTACGCTCCGCTCCGGTTCTCGGAAACCACCATTTTCGACTCGGCCTGACCTGAATCTCAACACACCCTGCGTCGGAGCTTTTCAAATCTACCAGTCACTCAGCTTGGTATCGGGCCCGTATTCCTGACCGTCGATATCCTTGACCACGGCCTGGCCGCAACGCATCGCTTTGGCCTTCTTGTCGTAGGCATAGGTCGGCGAGCCGAACAGATGCCAGCCCTTGTTCAGCGCCGCTGTCACCTTGTGGCAGAAGCTGGCATCGTCCGGAGCGGACAGAAAGCGGTAGAGTTTCATTGTTCAATTCCTGTCGTGAGTAGCTGTAGCCCGCTCGCATCCATCGAGCATTTATGACCCGATGGCGGCTGCCTTCGCCAGCAGTTTTTCGGCCTGCGCCAGATGCAGCCGCTCGACCATCCTGCCGTTCAGCGCGATCACGCCCTTGCCGGCATTCTCGGCGAGCGCGAAGGCTTCCTTCACCGAGCGTGCCTCGGCCACCGCTTCCGTGGACGGCACGAAGGCGCGGTTCGCGGCTTCGATCTGGGCCGGGTGGATGAGGCTCTTGCCGTCGAACCCCATGGCCGCGGCTTCCGCGCATTCATGGGCGAAGGCGTCGAGGTCGCGAAAATCGTTGGAGACGCCGTCGAGCATGTCGATGCCGCCGGCGCGTGCGGCCAGCACCATCTGCATCAGCCATGGCACGAGGTAGCGCCTGTCAGGCGTCGCCAGAATGCCGGTCTCCTTGACCAGATCATTCGTTCCGGCAACGAAACAATTGAGCCGCGAGGCCGGATCGCGGCCAAGTTCGGCGATGGCGCCGATGTTGAGCAGCGCCTTGGGCGTCTCGATCATCGCCCATAGTTTCACGCTGTCGGGGGTAAAATTGTCGTCAAGCACGTCGCCGGCCTCGAGCAGGTCGCGCGGCGTGTCGACCTTGGGCAGAAGGATGCCGTCGGGTTCGCAGCTTGCGGCCGCCAGCAGGTCGTCGGCGCCCCATTCGCCTGATATCGCATTGATGCGCACGATCATCTCGCAGCGTCTCTCGGAATGGCCGGCGAAAATGCCGGCCAGTTTTTCGCGGGCGGCGATCTTGTCGGCCGGAGCGACGGCGTCTTCCAGGTCGATGATGATGGCATCGCAGGCAAGCTGCGCGATCTTGGCCAAGGCCTTGTCGCTGGAGGCCGGGATGTAGAGCACGGAGCGGCGCGGGCGATAGGTTTCCATGGATGATCTATGCCGCTTGTGGGCGGGTGAGGCAAGTCGGGGCATGAAGCTACCAATCTCCCCCACGAGGGGGGAGATCGGCAGCGTTTACCCCTGCACGAAAACTGCACGGGCCTGCGGAAAACCTCCTCGGATCCGCCCTGCCGTTTCCCCGCCCGCTTGCGAGACAAGCGGCATGCACAAGCGAGCAAAGCCCCGTTGGTCCCTGCCTCACCGACTGCGTAGCGAGGGCTGGTGGCTGGCCGATCCGCCGCGCGCGTGTCCCGTCGCAACCCTCATTCCCTTTGTCCGCAGAAGCCCGCCAACGGTTCGGCTGGAAGCCATCAGGAAAGCCAGGTCATGACAGCGTTGTTCTCCGCCGCGCCGAGCTATTGCAGCCGTTTCGGTGTCGCCATCCTGCTGGCAGCGCTCGCGGATTTTCTGTTCTATGGCCAGCCCGCCGGGATCACGGTTTTCCTGTTCGCCCTGCTGATCGCCGCGGCGGTCGTCGCTGTGCACCCGGCCGCCTTCAACGACGGCCGGGTCTGGCTCAAGCCCATCGCCTTGCTTGTCCCGCTGCTGCCGCTGGCTGAAAACGTCAGCACCCTGTCGGTCTCGATCGCGCTGGCGGCGCTGACCGTCTTCGCGCTTTCGTTGAGCGGCCGGCTGCGGCACAGCATCGCCCGCATTGCCGGGCAGATCGTGCTGTTCGGGCTGGCGGCGCCGTTCCGCTTCGTCATTGATTTCATCCGCTGGCGCAGGACGGCGCGGCGGTTCGGTGGGCGTCGCATCCGGCTGGCGGCGATCGCCGTCTGGGTGATGCCGCTGACGCTGGGCGCGGTCTTCCTGGCGCTGTTCGGTGCCGCCAATCCGGTCATCGATTATTGGCTGTCGCTGATCGATCTCGTGAGGCTGCTCGATCTTGTCCAGCTGGCGCGGATTGCCTTCTGGCTGTTCGTGCTCGCCGCTGTCTGGGCTTTTCTGCGACCGCGCCTGCCGCGCCTGGTTCGCCGCATCCCGCGCGCGTTGCCGGCGGTCAGCGCTCAAGCCGGCAAAACCGCCACCACCATCGAAGACATCCTGTTCGGCAAGGCCGCCATCCTGCGCGCCCTGATCGTCTTCAACATCCTGTTTGCGCTGCAGACGGCGCTCGACGCCGCCTATCTGTGGGGCGGGGCAGCGCTTCCCGATGGGCTGAGCTACGCCTCCTACGCGCATCGTGGCGCCTATCCCTTGATCGTCACGGCACTGCTTGCCGCCGGCTTCGTGCTGGCAGCGCTGCGACCCGGCAGCGAGACCTCGGCCGATCCGCTGATCCGCCGGCTGGTGTATGCCTGGGTGGCGCAGAACATCATGCTGGTCATCTCGTCGATCCTGCGGCTCGACCTCTATATCGGCATCTATGCATTGACCTACTGGCGCGTCGCCGCCTTTGTCTGGATGGGGCTGGTGGCAGCAGGCCTTGCCCTGATCATTGCCCGCATCGCGCTTAGAAAATCCAACGAATGGCTGCTGTCCGCCAATCTTCTGACGTTATCCCTGACGCTTTATGCCGGCTGTTTCATCAATTTCGCAGCAACGATCGCCAATTACAATGTCGACCATTCCCTCGAAATGACCGGCCAGGGCATTCCCCTAGACGCCTGGTATCTTCACTCGCTCGGTCCGGGCGCGTTTCCCGCGCTTGATCGCTTCCTCGAGCACCAGGGCAAGACGGCGGCCGCCGGCACTGTCCGCGAACTGGCCGGCGTGCGCGGCAGCGACGAAATCTGGTATCGAACTATCCAGCAGAACTGGCGGGCCTGGAGCTTTCGCGACTGGCGGCTGCTTCGATATCTCGACACCAAGGAGCCGTTCGTGATTCCCTCCGCTATCGAACCTTCCATGCCGGGCCGCTGATCCATGCCGCATCACATCCTCGTCGCCGACGATGACCCGCACATCCGCGAGGTGATCTGCTTTGCCTTGGAGAAGGCCGGCATGAAAACGACAGGGGTGGCCGACGGTGCCGCCGCCTTGCAGGCAATCGGCCGCCGGGCACCGGACCTCGTCGTGCTCGATATAGGCATGCCGGAAATGGACGGGCTGGAGGTCTGCCGGCGGCTGCGGCACATATCCGATGTGCCGGTGCTGTTCCTCTCTGCGCGCGACGAGGAGATCGACCGCATTCTCGGGCTCGAAATGGGCGGCGACGACTATGTGACGAAACCATTCAGCCCGCGCGAGCTGGTTGCCCGCGTCAACGTCATCCTGCGGCGCGCCCGCCCGGCGGTGCCCGAACCGGCCGACGACAGGCGGTTTTCGCATGGCAAACTGGCTCTGGCGCCGGCCAGCCATACCGCCAGCTTCGACGGCAAGCCGTTATCGTTGACAGGAATAGAGTTCTCGATCCTGAAGGGGTTCCTGGCGCGGCCGGCGCATGTGCTCGACCGCGACGCGGTGACGGCCAGCGCCTATGCCGCAAACATCCACGTCGCCGGCCGCACCGTCGACAGCCACATCCGCAACATCCGCGCCAAACTGGCAGCCGTGGGTTGCCCTAATGTCATCGAGACGGTGCATGGCGTCGGCTTCCGGCTTGGCCGATGCGGCTGACGGCTTCCAGCAAATGGATCGGCCGCAAATGGCGGCCACGGCTTGCCACGGTCGTCGTCGCCATCCTGATCATGGTGATGGCCTTGCCACTGGTCGGCCTGTTCTTCTTCCGCCTCTACGAGAACCAGCTGATCCGCCAGACCGAGGCGGAGCTGATCGCGCAAGGCGCTGCCATCGCCGCCATCTATGCGCGGGATGTACGTGACGCCGGCATCCCACCGGAAAAGCTCGGTGCGCCGATGCCGGAGCCAAGTGGGGATTCAAGCCGCAGCGTCAATCCGGACCCGCTCTACAGGCCAATCGAACCGCAGCTCGATCTTGCCTCGGATTATGTCCTGCCGACCCGGCCGGCGGCGATGCCGGCGATCGTCGATCCCGCCTTCGCGGTGATCGGCGCGCGCCTGTCCGGCATCCTCGACGCCACCCAGAAAACCACGCTGGCCGGCTTCCGGCTGCTCGACCCCCGGGGCGTCGTCATTGCCGGGCGCGGCGAGGTCGGCCAGTCGCTCAGTGCGGTCGAAGAGGTGCGCACAGCACTTGCCGGCCACTATGCCAGCGCGCTCAGGCTGCGCATTCCCGACCAGCCGACGCCACCGCTCTATTCGGTCAGCCGCGGCACCAAGGTGCGTGTCTTCGTCGCCCTGCCGGTCGCTGTCGACGGCCAGGTCGCCGGCGTCGTCTATGTGTCGCGGACGCCCAACAACATCATCAAGCATCTCTATGGCGAACGTGGCAAGGTGACGTTGGCGGCGATCGCCATTCTCGGCGGCACGCTGCTCATCGGTCTCATCTTCCTGCGCACCGTCAGCCGGCCGATCTATGCGCTGATCGACCGCACCGAGCGCATCGCCGCCGGCGACCGCACGGCCATCCGGCCGCTCGACCACCACGGCACGCGAGAGATGGCGGAGCTGTCCGCAGCCTTCCTCGACATGGCCGAGAAGCTTCAGGCGCGGTCGGACTCAATCCAGACTTTCGCCACCCATGTCTCGCATGAGCTCAAATCGCCGCTGACGGCGATCCAGGGCGCGGCCGAATTGCTGCGCGATTCCGGTGGCGCGATGGACGATGCGGAGCGGCGGCGTTTCTCCAACAATATCGTCACCGATGCGGGACGGCTCAATCTTCTGGTGCGGCGCCTGCTCGACCTGGCGCGCGCCGAAAACCTGGCGCCGAGCGGCGAAAGCACATCGCTCGGTGCGGCACTGTCGCTGCTGCCCGTCGATAGCAGGCTCACGGTTAGCATCGGGGCCGGCGGCGACATCAGATTGCGCATATCGGCCGAGAACGCGGCTATCGTGCTGGCCAATCTCATCGACAATTCGGCCAGGCATGGCGCGACGCAGGTTTCTGTCTCCGCTACGAGCGCCGGCGGCAAGGCGAGCATCCTGGTCAGCGACGACGGTGCCGGCATTTCGCCGAGCAACCGGGCGCGCATTTTCGAGCCGTTCTTCACCACGCGGCGCGAACAGGGCGGCACCGGCATGGGGCTTGGCATCGTGCTGGCCCTCCTGAAAGCGCATGATGGTATGATCGCGCTGGTTGACAGCGAGCGCGGCACGCGCTTCGAGGTCATTCTGCCGGTGGCGTGAAGGACACTATCGGCCGGATCGGAGAGAACATGCGCTACGACATCGTCATCATCGGCGGAGCCATCGTCGGCTCCTCGGTCGCCTATTACCTGCGTGAGCAAGGGTTTTCCGGCACGATCGCGCTGGTCGAGCGTGATCCGCAATTCGCGCATGCGGCAACGACGCTGTCCATGGCCTCGATCCGCCAGCAATTCTCGATCCCGGAAAACATCCGCCTGTCGCAGTTCACGCTGAAGCTGTTCCGGCGGCTGAAGGAAGAGTTCGGGGATGACGCCGATATCGGCTTTCGCGAGGGCGGCTACCTCATCCTTGCCGGCGAGGACGGCTTGCCGATCCTGAGGAGCAATCACCAGGCGCAGATGGCCGAGGGCGCCGACATTGTGCTGGAGGACGCGGATCAGCTGGTGCGCCGGTTCCCATGGCTGTCGACCGAGGGCATTTCAGCCGGCGCCTATGGCCGCACCGGCGAAGGCTGGTTCGACGCGCATGCGATGCTGACGCTGTTCCGCAAGGCGCTGCGGCAGAAGAAAGTCGATTTCATCGCCGCAGATGTCACCGGCATCGCGCGCGATGGCAACCGCGTCACGGGAGTGAGCCTGGGCAATGGCGAGACGCTGGAGGCTGGCATCGTCGTCAACGCCGCCGGCCCTAACGCCGGCAAGGTGGCTGCCATGGCCGGGCTCGAGCTGCCGGTCGAGCCGCGCAAGCGCAATGTCTTCGTCTTCGAGGCGCGCGAGAAATATGCCGACATGCCGCTGCTGGTCGATCCCTCCGGCATCTATGTCCGTCCGGAAGGCTCGGTCTACCTCACCGGCGGCGCCGAACCGGAGGAAGGCGACTGCGCACCCGATCCCGGCGACTTCGAGGTAAACTGGCCACTGTTCGAAGAGGTGATCTGGCCGGTGCTGGCGACCCGTATTCCCGCCTTCGAGGCGATCAAGCCGACCCGTGCCTGGGCCGGCCACTACGACTACAACACGCTCGACCAGAACGCGGTGATCGGTCCGCATCCCGACGTCGGCAATTTCCTGTTCGCCAACGGCTTTTCCGGCCACGGCCTGCAGCAGGCGCCAGCAGTGGGCAAAGCGCTGGCCGAACTGATCGTGCATGGCGGCTATCGCACGGTGGATTGCTCGGCGTTCGGGTATGAGCGGGTGGCGGAGGGAAGGGCGTTTCGGGAATTGAATGTGATTTGAGCGGGCAAAGGGAAGGTCCTTTTTGACGCTGGCGCGAAGGATCGCCACGGTTGCGGAAGAGTATTTCGAGCGAGCCTCAGCCCTTGCGGTCGAACCAGAAGGCGTCGGCCATGCGCTTCATGCCGAGACGTTCGTAGAAGCCGACGGCATCGGGCATGGAGATCAGGCTGATGGCGACCGATGGTCCAAGCTGCCGGCGCGCCTCGTCCATCAGGCCCTTGCCGATGCCGAGCCCCTGTGCCGATCGGGAAACGGCGAGTTCGGAGATGTAGCAGACCCAGGAGAAGTCGGTGATCGCCCTGATGACGCCGATCAGCGGCTTGCCCTGAATATCAAGGCGCGCGGTCAGCACCAGATTGGCGCCCGACAGCATCGCCCGCAGCCGCGCTTCATCATCGATCGGCCGTGTCTCGCCGAGGCCGGATTCGACCAGCACGCGACGGAATTCGGCGATGTCGAGCGCGTGTTCACTGTCGTAGAGGACGTGTGCGTTTTCTGCCATGGCCGCCAGATTGCACCATCGGGCTGGCTTGTGCCACCATGCACGAACAGTTGCCTTTTATTTGCCGCCGGCTTTGTGTAAACCGGGCCTCAACAAATTCCCCCGCAACGAAACACGGGCAAAAGCCATGGAAAAATTCACCAAGCTCACCGGCGTCGCCGCTCCGATGCCGATCGTCAATGTCGACACCGACATGATCATCCCGAAGGATTACCTCAAGACGATCAAGCGCACCGGGCTCGGCACCGGCCTGTTCGCCGAAATGCGCTACAAGGACGACGGTTCGGAAAACCCGGATTTCGTGCTCAACAAGCCGGCCTACCGCAAGGCGCAGATCCTGGTCGCCGGCGACAATTTCGGCTGCGGCTCCAGCCGAGAGCATGCGCCGTGGGCGCTGCTCGACTTCGGTATTCGCTGCGTCATCTCGACCTCGTTCGCCGACATTTTCTACAACAACTGCTTCAAGAACGGCATCCTGCCGATCACCGTCAGCCCCGAGGATCTCGAGAAGCTGATGGACGACGCCTCGCGCGGCTCCAATGCCACCGTGTCGGTCGACCTCGAAGCCAAGGAAATCCGTGGGCCGGATGGCGGCGTGGTCAAATTCGACCTCGACGACTTCAAGCGGCACTGCCTGCTCAACGGGCTCGACGATATCGGCCTGACCATGGAGAAAGCCGGCGCCATCGCTTCGTTCGAGAAGCGCAACGCCGAACAGCGCCCCTGGGCCTGAGCGGCGCGCTCCGGACGGATGGATCTGGCCTTTCGGGCCGGTTCGCGGCGACTGAGTGGAGGGACAGTCATGACACGTTCGCTTCTTGCCGGCCTTTGCGGGCTGGCCTTGTTGCTGGGGCAAATCGCCAGCGCGTCTGCGCAGACGCCCGCCACACAGCCGGCCCCGGCGACGGAGCAGCCGTCCGCCGATCAGGGGACGAACGCCGCCGATGCTTCCGATGACGACAAGCAAGCTCCCGTCCCATTCGAAGGCGGCACGCTGACCATCACCCAGAAGGAACAGTACGGCGAGAAGGTGCTCGCCTATGACGGCAAGCAGCTGGCGAGCAATTACGATGTCTTCTTCGACAAAACAGTCGAGGTCGGCGGCGTCAAGGTGGCGCTGTTCGATGTCGGCGACGGCGGCAACCAATGCGGGCCGGCGACGGTGATCGTCTGGAAGCCGGAAGGCGGCACGATCCAGAGCACCACTGTCGAGCAGGACCAGTGCGGCGCCCCGCCCTCGGCGGTGTCCGACAACGCCATCTATTTCGTGCCCTACCTGTTGCCGGGGGATGAGAAACCGGCTTTGCAATGGTCGCCGACCGACGGGCTGACGATTTCGGGCAATCTGACCTACATGCCGGAACCCGGCACGGACTGGAAGGACATCGATCCGGAAAAGTACCAGAACATCATCGACGCCTTCCACAATGAGGCCGTCTACAAGGAAGCGGAAAAGCTGCTCGGCAAGGACATGGCCGACATGGCGACCAGCCTGCTGGTCGGCGGCGGCACCGAAAAGACCGCTTCGGGCGCCTTCTACGCCAGCGGCTGCGTGCCGCATGACTGCGGCGGCAATGACGGCTTCATGGCGGTCGACCCGGCCCAGCACAGGCTCTATTTTGCGCGCCGCGGCGACAATGGCCAGCCGAACGCCTGGCCTGATGTGGCGACATGGCCGGCGGATGTGAAGGCGGCGTTGGACAAGGCGCTGGGGGCGGCAAATTAAAGCTTTAGCGTTGCGCAGCACCCCCTCGCTTTCGTCATCCTATGGTCTGCGCCGCGTCGCTACGCTCCTTGCTCCGCCATAGGATGACGACGGAAGGGATGCTTCAACCAATCTCGGAGGTTCGCGCTTCGCTTCCGGGATAACAGTTTGCCTGGCTTGGCCCACGACCCGCGCCGTTCCGCCTGCTAATGCTGGCCGACAACCCAAGCAAGGCCCCTCATATGCGCAAACTCATCTCCACCGGTTCGCCGTTCGAAAAGACCGCCGGCTATTCGCGCGCCGTGGTGCAGGGCGACTGGTGCTTCGTCTCCGGCACCACCGGCTACGACTACGCGACGATGACGATGCCGGAGACGGTGGAGGCGCAGACGCGCAATTGCCTGGCGACGATCGGCAAGGCGCTGAAGGACGGCGGCTTCGAGATGGCTGACGTGGTGCGGGCGCATTACTACATCACCGACCAGGCCTTCGTGGATGTAGTCTTCCCGATCCTCGGCGAGACGTTCGGTGACATCAGGCCGGCAGCGACGATGATCGTCTGCCAACTCAACAAACCGGAAATGAAGATCGAGATCGAGGTGACGGCGCTGCGGCGCACGGCCTGAAGGGCGACCGACGATGAAAGTCCAGCGCATTGTTGCCAATATCGAGACAGCGGATGTCGCGGCGGCGAAGCGTTTCTACCAGGATGTGCTCGGTCTCGACCTGCTGATGGACCTCGGCTGGATCGCGACCTACGGCTCGCAAGCAAAGATGGATGTCCAGGTCAGCTTCATGGCGCAAGGCGGCTCCGGCACGCCGGTGCCCGGCCTCTCCATCGAGGTCGACGACGTGGATGCGGCGCTCGACGCCATGCAGGCGGCCGGCTTCGCCATCGAATACGGACCGGCCGACGAGCCCTGGGGCGTGCGGCGCTTCTACGTCCGCGATCCGTTCGGCCGGCTGATCAACATTCTCTCGCATCAGTGATGACGTATGCCGGCGGGACAGCGCCCCCCTCTGGCCTGCCGGCCATCTCCCCCTCAAGGGGGGAGATTGGATGTCGCCTCGGCGTTCGCCAATCTCCACGTCAGAAAGAAGAGGCGAAACGATAATGCTGCCAATCTCCCCCCTTGAGGGGGAGATGCCCGGCAGGGCAGAGGGGGGCGCTACGGATCACCAACGAATCGGGTTATCCGTGATCGCTGCGTTCCTGCTTGCATGCAACTCGCTTGGCGTTTAGCAAGGCCGCGGTTCAAATCTTTCCAGGACGGTTTCTCCATGGCAACGAAGCATCTTTTCCTGCTCCCCGGTGACGGCATCGGTCCTGAGGCCATGGCCGAGGTCAAGAAACTGATCGCGGTCATGAACGACAGGCTCGGCAGCGGTTTTGCCACCGATGAGGGGCTGGTCGGCGGCTGCGCCTATGACGCGCATGGCGCGGCGATCTCCGATGCCGACATGGAAAAGGCGATGGCGGCCGACGCGGTGCTGTTCGGCGCCGTCGGCGGTCCGAAATGGGATGCGGTGCCCTATGAGGTGCGCCCGGAAGCCGGCCTGCTGCGCCTGCGCAAGGACATGGAGCTATTCGCCAATCTGCGCCCGGCCATCTGCTATCCGGCGCTGGCGGCGTCCTCCTCGCTCAAGCAGGAGGTGGTCGAAGGTCTCGACATATTGATCGTGCGCGAGCTGACCGGTGGCGTCTATTTCGGCGAGCCCAAGCAGATCATCGATCTCGGCAACGGACAGAAGCGCGGCATCGACACGCAGGTCTACGACACGTTCGAGATCGAGCGCATTTCGGGCGTCGCCTTCGAACTCGCGCGCACCCGCAAGAACCACGTCACCTCGATGGAAAAGCGCAATGTGATGAAGTCGGGCGTGTTGTGGAACGAGGTCGTCACCCAGACCCACAAGGCGCGCTATTCCGACGTCAAGCTCGACCACATGCTGGCCGACGCCGGCGGCATGCAGCTGGTGCGCTGGCCAAAGCAGTTCGACGTCATCGTCACCGACAATCTGTTCGGCGATATGCTGTCCGATATCGCCGCTATGCTGACCGGCTCGATCGGCATGCTGCCGTCGGCCTCGCTCGGCGCGCCTGACGTGAAGACCAAGAAGCGCAAGGCGCTCTACGAGCCGGTGCACGGTTCGGCGCCCGACATTGCCGGCAAGGGCATTGCCAACCCGATCGCCATGATCGCCTCCTTCGCCATGTGCCTGCGCTATTCCTTCGGCATGGTCGATGAAGCCGACCGCGTCGAAGGCGCGATCGCCGCCGTGCTCGACGCGGGCCTGCGGACGAAAGACATCATTTCCGATGGCATGACCGAGGTCGGTACGGTTGAGATGGGCGACGCGATCATCGCCAAATTCCTGGGCTGATACCGTGACGGTCGACGTCCGCTGGGCGACGATCGAGGACGCGACGACGCTCGCGGCCATGTTTTGCGAGATGGCGGAACATTATCGGCAACCGCCTCTCAATGCCGACCGGGCCCTGTCTGCGGCACGAAAATGGCTTGGCGAGGAAAGCCCGGCCTATCCGCATTTCGCGCTCGCCTTCATCGAGGGCGAGGTCAGCGGCCTGGCGTCGGTGGCGATCGCGCATCCCGGTATCGATCTCGAGCGGCTGCTGTTCCTTAAGGACCTGTTCGTGCGCGACAAAGCCCGCAACGCTGGTGTCGGCCGGGCGCTGATCGGCTTTCTCGCCGATCATTGCCTGCGCGAAGGCATCGGCCGCATCGACCTGACCAGCGAGGACTGGAACGAAGGCGCGCAGCGTTTCTACGACCGACTTGGCGCAGAACGCCACGGCCAGAAGGTCTTTCTCAGGCTTTCGGGCGAGGCGCTGAAGGCGATCATCCCTAGACCCTGACGCCCGCCGGCACCGGTCCCCACTGGTTTTCGCGGGCCTGCGTCGGGATCAGCGCGAAGACCAGGATGATCAGGCTGCCGATGGTCGGGATCAGCACCACCAGATAAAGCCAGCCCGAGAGGCCGATGTCATGGATGCGGCGAACGGTCATGCCGAGGCTGGGCAGCAGTGTCGCCAGGACGAAGGTGCCGCAAAGGCCGACGGTTACCGCCGCCGATACGCTGCTGTCGAAATTGCCCATTTCATTGTCGGCGAAAAGACCGATGCCGCCGATGACAAGCAGCGAGACCACCCAGAACAGGAAATAACCCCAATATTCCTTGCGGCGGGCACGTCCGGCGAAATTGAAATAGTTCTGCGTCACGCCACGCCAGAAATAGCCCCAGAGATCGGTGGGCTCGGCCGGCCCGGGGGAACGGCCGAAATGCTGGGCCTGTGGCGCAGAAGCGGATGGTGCGTTACCGGCTTGAGTCGGCGCGGCGCTCGTACCAGCGTCGCCGGCCGGCGCAGCCGTCTCGGCGGCGATCAAAAAGACGTCGCGCGCCTGGCCGCCGCCCGCCTGGAATTCCACGCCCGCTTCCTTCCGCATAGTGGTTTCCCGGCGCAGGTTTTCGCGGGTGAAGGTGTAGCGGTTGCCGTCGGCTCCGGTGATGAAGCCGAAACCCTGGACTTCGTCATAGTGAAGCACTTTGCCGCGCATTTGCCACCCCCACTTGCCACGTCCCTGCCAAGGTGTGGCACATGGCCGAACCGATGGGCAAGACCGCATCGGGATGCGGCCGGCGTCATGCGGGCGGATGAGGCTCGTTGCCCGGTCTTACGAAGGCCGCTTCTTCGCCTTCTTGTGCTTGGGTGCACCAGAGGTGTCGAATTTCGGCTTGCCCGGCTTCTTCGCCCATGGCTTTGCATCATGCGGGGCAGTCGGGCGCTGATCGGCTGCTGCCGGTGCACGTTTTTCGAATTTGCGCTTCGGCGCGTTGGGATCGAACGGCGCCTTGCCGCGATGCGGCTTCTTGTCGGGGCTTGGCGGCTGATAGCCGGCGCGCGACAGATCGGGCGTACCGTCGAGCCGCTTCACCAGGATGTTGCCTTGCAGCTTCCGGTCGGGACCGATCGCGGCCAGGAAGCGGTCTGCCCAATCCGCCGCGATCTGCACGTAGGTCTCTTCCGGCTGCATCTTGATGGCGCCGATCTCTCGCTTCGAGATGCTGCCGGTGCGGCATAGCATCGGGATGAGCCAGCGCGGCTCGGCATTCTGCCGGCGCCCGATCGACAGCGAGAACCAGACGCTGTCGCCGAAATCGTCGCGGCGGCTGGGCGCCTCGTCGCGGCGCGCGAAACCTTCGCCCGCCGGTCTTTCACGCGACGGCGTGAAGGGCGCGATCTCCATGAGGTCCTCGGGGGCCGAGCGGCTGGCGCGGCACTGGCG